>QKCN01000118.1 GCA_003245675.1 Bacteriovoracaceae bacterium
ATTCGCAAAGCTTGTACCGTTTTCTTATTATCAGACATAAGCTTGGTAACAATAAAATCAACATCAGGATGGTAGAAATTAATTTCCCGAGGACAAGAATCCTCGCCCTCAACAAAAGAATAGGCACCTTCAAATGGAACTAAACCTTCCACTTGTCCTTGCTCGACCTCAAAGCTCGCGGGAAAGCGTTTTTGATAAGTTATAGGCTGGAATGCACTGCATGCCCCCATCGACAAGATGAGAGAAAAAGAAATTGCGCGCAAAAACATAAATGTCTCCCCGATAAATTAGGAATTAATAACCCCGTCTTATCGGCAAGTTGGCGCAAAAATATAAGTATCAAGCAAGAAATGTCGATAGTTAAATAAAACTCAAAATTCAAACTAAACAACAATCAGCATATTAGACTCACATTCAACCTTTTGCCCTTTTCGGATCTTACAACGCTTTCTTGTCTCAACCTGTCCATCAACTTTGACAAGCCCTTCTTGGATGAGGATTTTAGCATGTCCTCCAGTTTGAGCAATTTGGCCTAACTTAAGTAAATCACACAAATCAATATATTCACGTTCTCCAATTTCAATTGTGTTTTCCACGATATATCCTTTTTCCAACTTAAGGGAGGATCAATCTTCCCCCAATATTAACTTCTAGAGTTTTTCATCATTATCGAATAACCCATTATCTTTTAGCAATACTCTCCAAGCACCTATTTTTATGGAATAAACAAAAAACCGACTAAAACACTCGGCAGATAAGCCGAAAAGAATAGCAATGATTATGATGAGGTGATTTATTTGATGTTTGATGAAAAAATAAAAGTCCATTTTACAAAATTGAAGCTCCTTTTCATCTCTCTGTTTTGGGGAACTCTCCCCCTCATCTGCAACGCTTCATCCTCTGATTCCAATTACATCTTACACTATCAACACGCCACAAGCCCTCCCCCCATAGATCAACTCCGATTCAAATTGTATTATCACTCACCAAGGTTTAAACAAATCGTCGTCCAAGCGACATACCAAGGTTCTTCCTGTTCCCAAATTCTCAAAGATCTCAAGGGGTTTTCACACTGTTATACGGTGAATAAATCCTATCAAGATATTGAAGCTCAGACTCATTGCCTTAGCAACTCAACTGAAAAAGTGATTGATACACCTTTTGCTGATGACAAAGCCATACTTGCCATTGATCAAGTTCGCTGCAATCCTATGCCGGCCACTGAAGCGACAGATCATCCCTTCATTGATGGACGCGATAAATTCAACAATATCGAAAGAGGAAAGCTCACTCCTTTTTGGGCCCAAGAAGCAGTGGGATCTTTTGAAGCAAGAACCCTTCTCCACAACTATGAAAATAAATTGAACCAAGAAGGAAAAGATTCCCTAAGCAGCACCAATATTGGAATCATTGATGGTGAATTTAATGTTGCGGCAATGGCCAAAACAAAACTTAGTCCAGCATTACGAGACTGCCTAAAAACACATAAAAATCCAAAAGAATGTGGTCTCATAACAAACTACACTCCTGATGAAAATGGAAAACCAAAAGAAGCAGATGGTCATGGAAGTGCAGTCACCCACCTTATCATCAATACGGGTACACCAATTGGGGTAAGCAGCAAAGGACAAGTGTCCATAATTTCCTCTGCACCAACAGGAATAGATTACCTTAAGGCGTTTGATTACTACTTTAAAACAAATTTGGGGGAAGGGCGCCCCCAAGTTGTCAATATGTCCATGGGACTGCCCAATTTCCTTGATTCGCAAATTCATGAGCTACTACAAGAATCAACTCTTGTCGCAAGTTCAGGTAACTCCTATCCAGCAGAAATCGATACGATTAAGCAGGAAAACCCTCAAATAATCGTAGTCGGCAGTGTCGTTAGCAATGGCACCTCAAGCATGTTTTCCCAAGAAGGAAAAAGCGTAGACATTGTTGCCCCTAGCGACACCCATATTCAAAGTGTTGGAGCAGATGGAGAGACCTTAAGAAACTTTGGCGGCACAAGTGGGGCAACCCCCTTAGTTACAGGAGTCGTGGCAGATTTGCAAAGTCTCCTCCCCGGCGCAACGCCAGAAGAGCTAACAATTATCTTAAAAAGATCATCAATCCCTGTCATCGCAACAATGACCAAAGGTAATAATGGGGCGGGTTCTCTCAATGCTTATGGAGCTTTTTCTGCGGCCATACACTTAAGAGAAAGCGGATGGCCAAAGAACCGCAATAAAGTAAACTCTTCATCAACTTATGATTTCAGTAAAAAAGCATCTAATCAGCAAGCACAAGCAGTAAAGCTACTACAAGAAATGGACTGTCAAAAAAGACGAATGGGCTTCCATCTTCTACGACAAGCTTTTTTCATGGATCCCCGAAATGAAGAAACTCGGCGCCAATTAGCGGAGATTTATCGCAGTTATGGATATGAATCTCAGGCAAACTACTATGAGCCCCCTCAAGATGCATTAAAAAGCACCCAAATAAAAAACTACGCCCAAGGGAAAAAAATCTTTTCTAGCATCAAAAACAAAAACATCAAACGCCTAAGAAAGCTTTTAAACCAAGGAGCCTCTGCGGCAATGACTGCTGGCTCAACAGGCGAGAGAGGTTCAGGAACGACCATTGCCAATGTTTCTCGCCTGATTGATGACCCACAACTTGCTTGCCAAATGATTGATCTTCTCGTCGAACATGGGGCTTCTGCGAATCCCTCCGACAAAGGATACCTCTTGCACCACAATGAGCATACAGAATCTCTCTCGGCACTTACCTGGGCATCTGCGATTGGTTCGCCTCAACTTGTTCAGAAACTTTTGTCTACTGAGAAGTTTGATATCAACTATACTCCTGATGTAACTGGAAGAACGGCCACTTATTTAGCGGCAGAGGCAGGAAACTCCGAAATCCTCAAGATGCTTATTGCCCATGGTGCAAATGTTAATGCGAGTGATATATTCTCGCAAACAACACCTCTTACCCAAGCCGTTGAGAATGGACATGTCGAAGCAGTCAAACTATTACTTGAAGCTGGTGCCAATAAAGACGTCAAAGTATTTAATCAATATAGCCTTGAAGTCTATTGCCAAACAGACTGTCCACCAGAATCAAAAGAAGAAATCCTCAAACTATTAAGGACCGAAAAAAAATCATTTTAAAAATTGCTGTAATAAATTTCCTAATTGGCGATGATTGAGCATTCCTTTAAAATTTTGGTGATACCCTTTTCCTCCCAATGCAAAAACATAAACGGGTGTTGCAGTATGTGAGCCAGTGGCCCATACAGTATTCCGGGTCGGACCCATTGCCCGTGCCATTGCTGCTGTTTTCGCATTTTCCTTACTGTGATAAAAATCTTTTTTCGCAGAAATAACGGCGACTGCTTCCTGTTCAGACATTTCAAAGCTGGTTTCTTTTTTGATCATAGCTTGAAGAGAGGATACTGTTTCTTGTTTTTTAGGAAGAGCCTTAAACTCCCGCCAAATATCAACTAATGCCTTTTTTTGCTCATAAAGAATATTAAGATTTTGATAATTTCCATAATTTTGTGAAGCTTGATACTCGCGATCTGAAAATGCTTTCCCCTTGAGCTTTTGTGGTCCAGGGACTTCAAAGCCATTGTAAGAAAAACCAAAACCTCCAGTCTCATGATCTGCAGTTACCACTAAGAGGGTCTCAGGATGCTTTTTTACCCAATCAATTAACCAATTCAATGTTTCATTAAACTGAATAAGCTCATGCAACATCAAGCCTGCATCATTTTGATGACCGGCCCAATCAATTTGTCCTCCCTCAACCATCAAAAAAAAGCTCTGCGGTCCTTTATTTAAATGGTTCACTGCGGCTTGGGTCATCTCTAGCAAACTAGGAATCTTGCGATCTGTTTTATTCTTATTCTGACTCTGCCAAATGCCATTCGGCATTTGCTCGGCAGAAAAAAGTCCGAGCATTTTTCCTGCACTCTCTTTTTTCAGTTCAAAACGATCATGGACGACACGAAATTTTTTCTTTGCAGCCTCTAAAACATTCAAAGTGTCTTTGCGCTGAGAAACGACATCAATGTTTCCAATGCGACCTTGAAACCCTTGAGGAAGAAAATAATTAAGCCCCCCAGATAGGGCGACATCGGGCTCAAGTTTTAATATCTGTGGCGCAATTTGATCCTCTTCTTGCCGACGTCCCTCATGTGCAAAAAAAGATGCGGGGGTTGCATGAGTTATACGAGTATCGGAAATAATTCCGGTTTTCCAATTTAATGCTTTTGCTTTTTCCAAAACATTTAATTGTTCATTTCCATCTTTATCTAGACCAACCATCTCTGGACGAGAAGAACGCCCTAGGGCCAATTGAGTTGCAGAACAAGCGGAGTCGACAACAATATGATCAAAAGGTTCAGTTGTCGAAAAAGCAAGACTCCCTTCTTTAGCAATTTTTTCAAATGAAAAAGCATCTGATTTGACAACACTTTGCGAAGCATATTTGGCGAAATAGTACAGCATAGAAACCTGCTGCGGCCCCATACCATCACCAATTAGAAAAATAACACTTTTTTTGCCTAGTTCTTTCGGAGGAGTTCCATACAAACTCACAGAAGCAAAAAATAAAATAAAGAAAAAGGAAGCTCTAATCATCTCTTACTCCTAAATTAACTTTGCAATCGCCTCTTCCACCAATAGCTCCCCTTGAGCACAGCAGGTCTCAATATTAAAACGAACAGTTTCGTTATTGAATTCCAATTTTTTCAAAGCCTGTCCATGCTCTGGACACTGGATCGCCTCAAGTTGTTTTTTTGATCGCTCTATAACTTGTTCAACCTGAGCAATAACCGCACTTTTGATCATATTCTGTTGTTCATCAGATTTCATTTTCACCTCATTTAAATTATTTTGCTCTAAGTTAAAAGAACTTCTCAAAAAGAACAATCTTTTGTAATTTTTTCACTTCATATCTTCAAAATTACGCCCTTGAAGCCCCCTGTAAATAATCTCATATAAAATTATCGAGCTGGCTTTTAAACCTTGCCTCATGTACAACTATTACTATGAATCAAGAACACATCTGGGGAAAAGAAGAAACCCAATTTTTTTTCCATTTAGAGCCTCACCTCATCCTAAAAAGCATTGATTGCTTAGGGATGAGAACAACTGGTCGCTGCCTGGCCCTTAACAGCATGGAAAATCGCGTCTATGAAATCGAGATTGAAGATCCCGAAGATCGCGACCAAAGCCAATTTGTTGTGGCAAAGTTTTATCGCCCAGGACGATGGACCCAAGAACAAATCCTAGATGAGCACAACTTCCTCCTTGAACTTGCTCAAGATGAAATCCCAGTGATTGCACCATTGCAGTTTGAGGGAAAAACTCTTTTCCAAGTCCCCGGCCACAAACTTTGGTACACAGTCTTCCCTCGCAAGGGAGGACGCATTCCCGACGAAATGGATGATGAAAAATTAGAAATAATAGGACGACTTTTGGCCCGCATCCACAATGTGGGAGCAAGAAAAAAGGCGAGACACCGCCTACTGCTCAACCCCACAATTTTTGGACTCAATAATCTGCGTTTTTTAATTGATTCAAAGAAGCTTCCCGAAATTTATCGCCCCATTTTTCAACAAACAATAGAGCAGATTTGCCAATTTACAGAGCCTCTTTTTGCTAACACTCAATCTCTGCGCATTCACGGAGACTGTCATCGCTCTAATATTATTTATCGCGAAGATCAAGGACCATTTTTTGTAGACTTCGATGATATGGTTATGGGACCAGCTGTACAAGACATCTGGCTAATTGTTCCTGGAGATGATGAGCAGGCAAGAGAAGATAGGACAACTCTACTCAGTAACTATGAACTCATGAGAAGCTTTGACTACAGCAGTCTACGCCTCATTGAGCCTTTGCGAGCATTACGCTATATTCACTTTGCTGCCTGGATGGCCAAGCGCTGGGATGACCCCGCCTTTCAACGAGCATTTCCCTACTTTGGCTCAGAAAGATATTGGTCTGAACTGAGCACTGATTTACAACTACAACTAGAGAAAATAAAACACTCTCTGTACAATCCGACGTATTAAATATGAATAATTATTTATCACTTGCACTATTCTTCTTTATTTTTAGCTCCTGCAGCTCATTGCAGTACCCTATAAAAGTCAAAAAAAATAAAGAAGATCAAGTGAGCCTACAAGCAGCCATAGATTTAGCCTTTGCGTCCTATATCAAAGGCTGCTTAGACCAACAAAAAACGCAATCAACAGAACAAATCTCATTTGAGATTTGCCGAGAAAAATCAAAAGACTATGTGAAAAACAATGTTTTGTTTATCCTTGAATATGGAGAAAACGATGATCCCCCTAGTCCCTAAAAGAACATTTTTTAAAACAATACTTGCTTTGGGCTCTATCCTTATTGGTCTTATCTATATTCTCAATCCCGGCTTTGGTCTTTTTGAACTGATTCCTGATTCTATCCCTGTAATTGGAAACCTGGATGAGGCTGGAGCAGTTCTTCTTATCTTATCAGGTCTGCGATATCTTGGACTGGACCTGACACGCTACTTTAACTTAAAAAAGAACGCCTCTCCCTCTCCCCCCCCCAATGAAAAGCTTTAGTTTTCAACTATAATTCCGATGAGTTAAGGTTGGGAGTTTGCTGTAGAAACTTCCTCACCCTAAACTTTAAAGGGAATAAATTGAAAATAAGAGCATTTCTATCCTCTATCCTCATCGCATTTAGTCTCTCGGGATTTGCGTATTCTCCCCTTTATCACAATGCCTGTGATTTTTATTTTCTCAACTACCAAAAAAGTCCCGATGTGCTCCCAACATTGAACGTTGATAAAACAATTAAACATATTGAATCCTTTAAGACCATCTACCGCAATGAGATGAGAGTGAAAATCATTGGCGGAGCGGAAGGAGAACCCATTTATCGCATCGACTTACCTTCCCCCAATCCGGAGGCTCCTAAAATACTTATCACCGGAGGAGTACACGGAAATGAGCCATTTGGAGTGACAACTTCTCTTGAAGTTCTAGAGCGTCTTGTCTACAACAGAGAACTGCGTGAACAATATAATTTTGTCATTTTACCAATGCTCAATCCCGCAGGATTAAAAGCCTCTTCTCGTAGAACACTCACGGGAGTAGACCTTAACCGTAGCTTTTTGCCTGGTAAAGAAGTCCAGGCGACTAAAATCCTCATGCGAGAATTACAAGGTGAAGCCTTTGTCATGGGACTAGATCTCCATGGCGCGAGGACTAAAACAGGATATTTTGTAATCAAGGCAAATAAAAATGATGGTGGTCTGGCCCAAAAAGCACTTGCCAAAATTCCCGAAGACCTTCTCATTACCTCGCCCACAGGAGAATATCCCTATGGCATCCCTAGTACTCTCAATAAAGGGAAAATCGCTTATGTGCTATCTTCTCCTGGCGAAACCGTCTCCAACAACGTAGGAACAGTGAAAGATTTTTTCTTCTCAAAACTCAAAATTCCTCGCGCATATACAATTGAATACCCTGGTCAAATAGAAGTTTACCAAAGGCAAGAGGAATTTATTAAACTCGTCGAAGGCTTCTTATATCCCTCACATCAATAACTAAAGCCCATATGCACAATGATTAAAACACATACTCTTTCCTACCCCAATCAAAAGAAACGCACGATTCGAGTATACACTCCTCCTTGCTATCATCCCTTAAAGCAGCCGCTCCCCGTCCTCTATATGCATGATGGACAACATTTATTTGATGAAGTGACCGGAGGAGAAAATTCGTGGAGTATTGATCGCATTCTCGATCAACAAGCTTTCCCTCTTATTGTTGTTGGTATTGATAATGGACCAGCTCGCTTTTCCGAATATTCCCCTTGGACCTCTGAAAAACTTCACAACTTGCTAATGCAAATCAAAGAAGATGAAACTTGGGGCGGTCAAGGCGCAAGCTACATCAATTTCATCACACAACAGCTCATTCCTTTTATTGACGGACTTTATAATTCCTCTGGGGAAAGCTATCTTGGTGGAAGCTCTATGGGTGGTCTCATCTCCCTTTATGGCCTACTCTCCCAACAAAAAATTTTCTCTGGGGCAATTGTCATGAGCCCCGCATTTTGGTTTGCACCACAAGCGATACAAAATTTTATACAAGAGCAAAGAATAGAAAATACCAAGTTACGCATTTATATGGATATGGGAACGAACGAAACAAGCAATGATCAAATAGCGAGTTTCCCTCAAATCTATCTTAAAGAAGCTGAGAAAATACATAAGCAGTTGGCCCAATTACCTTTGCAACACTCATACAAAGTATTTAATGGTGCTGTTCATCATGAAGCAGAATGGTCCAAAAGATTTTATAGTGCTATTCGCTGGTTGACTTCAGATTCGAAATAAATTGACTAATTTTCGTATAAAAAAGATCCGTTTCATCAATCATCGGCCAGTGCCCAGAATGCTCAAAACACTGGTTCAGAAGCTGATGTTGCTGCAAAAATGCCAGGCTCCTTTTTCCTAAACTCTGACGCCCCCAAAAGTAAATCTTTTCAAGCGTTAAATTGTCATAAGTGATCCCTGCAAGCTCTTCCCCTGTTTCTTTTAGGGAATCAAGTGACCACAGATAGCACATTTGTTCATCTGCTTTTTTGAGATTTTGATAGTACCTTTGTAAATTCCCCTCAGATTCACGCAAAGATCTGACATGCATTAATAAGTCATTTTTAAATGCAGCGGCTGAAGAGTGCTTTAGGGCCATAGAACTCAAAAAGCAATCATCTTTAGTTAAATTCCCCTCAACGTTAACAAAAGCGACAACTTGATCCCCTAAAGAAGGTATAGACTTAAGACACCACAAAGATCCTAAAGAATGGCCAATTAGAATAACAGGTCTGCTTTGTGAAAAAGACTTAATGATCTCAACCAACGACTCCATTCCATTGGTCTTCCTCCTAGAATCACCAAACCCCGGCATATCTGGAATATAAAGGTTATAATCGCTCACTAAAATAGAGTTAAAGACATCGAAAAAGCAGTTTCCTGCTTCTCCTAGCCCATGAATAAACCAAAGATCAATCTGCCCATGAAAAGCAGTTGAATAGCTCAAAGCAATATTATCTCTTATAACTCTCTCAATCTTTATCATCGCATGGCCCAAATAATCAGAGAGCTCAATTCAAATATCCTTTAAAATCGTCCTGCAATTTTATGATTACAAAATGAGCAGTGACCATCTTTATCTAAATAATAAGCTTCTAAACGATACCAATCCCTTTCAATCAACAACTTCCCACAAGAAGGACAATACGTATCCCCCCCATGTTTGCTACTGACATTACCCAGATAAATATAGTTCATCCCTACTTCTCGTGCAATTTTCTTGGCCATTTTTAGCATCTCTAACGAAGTTGCGGGAACATTTTTCATTTGATAAGCAGGATGGAATCCTGAAAAATGAAGAGGAACATCTTCTCCTAAATTCTCCACAATCCATTCACACATATGCCTAATTTTTTGCTCGTCATCATTGAAACCTGGAATGATAAGGTTGGTCAACTCCAACCAAACATTGGTCTCTTGTTTCACATATTGAATCGTATCTAAAATAGCCTCTAATTCAATGCCACAGAGCTTTGAATAAAACTTGTTACTAAAAGCCTTGAGATCAATATTGGCGGCATCAAAAAATGAAAAAAATTCTTCTCTGGCTCCAGCATTAATATATCCAGCAGTTACAGCAACAGACTGCATCCCCTCTGCCTTTGCCAATAAAGCAACATCTCGCACATATTCTAAAGAAATGATTGGTTCATTGTAAGTAAAAGCAATTTGTGAAAGCCCTTTTTCTTGCGCCATTTCAATAACTCTT
>QKCN01000012.1 GCA_003245675.1 Bacteriovoracaceae bacterium
GACATCGCTGATGCTATCGATGATAAGACCGATAATATCATTTCCTAAGTCAAGGTCTTCATAAAGCTGTTGCTCGACGAGTGGTTTAATGCCTTCATTATTCTTAAAAATAACAACTTTGTGTTTTTTAGGGTCGATGGGGCTTAGGTCTTCGGTAAAAAGTTCGGGATGAAGCAAAGATACAACATTTCCGCGAAGATTCATTAATCCACAATGATAACTATTGGCCCCAGGGATTTTGACAATTTCAGTGATAGACGCAATCTCTTTAACAAGCAGAATGTCAACGCCGAATAGATCTTCGCCAATTTTAAAACAACTAATTTTCATCATTCTGCCCTTAATAGTTGATCAATTGTTTTGATTAATTCTGTTCTATCAATTTTGTTCAACCATTTATTAATTCCAAGCTGAAGCCCTTGTTTTACGGTCTCTGCGTTGGTGACACTGGTTAATGCAATAATGGGGATATTTTTCCAGGGAGCATCGCTACTACGAATATGATCGGCAAGCTCAAGTCCATTCATTACCGGCATTTCGATATCACTAATAACAATGTCAAATTGCTCTTTTTCTAATTTTCGGCAAGCTTCTTGGCCGTTCTCTGCCAAAATGACATCATGACCTTCATCTTTTAAGTATGTCATGGCCATACGCTGATAAAGAGGGGTGTCTTCTACAAGCAATATTTTAGAATTGGTTGAATTTTTTATTTCTTCTCGATTAAAGCAATTGGGCTCAAATTTTTCTAAAATGGCATGAAAGTTCAAAAGAACGACAATATCATCGTCGATAATGGCCGACCCCATAAAAAATTCACTGCGAATGGTATTATCTTCAAGCTGTAAGCTGACTTCTTTAGTGTCAATAATATTCCCAATTTTTAGCGCAACGGGAACAGCTGTGTTTTTAGGGATAACAATATTGAAATCATCTTCGATTTCTGCGACAGCCTTTTGTTGAGACTTCAACTCAACCACTCGAGTTGTCTTATCCATGTAGTTTATGAAGAGCTTATTGCCAATTTTTTTGAGGTCTTGCTTTTTTATTTTATCAATGCGTTGAATGAGGGCGAGAGGTATTGCAAATTTCGCTTTAGAGTTGTTATCAAATAGCAATAACATTATTCGGTCATTGGAAACTTGCTTTGCTTTCTTGATTGTTTGCGAAACACCTTGTGCTTTCTCATAAACAAGGCGGTTTTTTTGAACAATACCATGTACATCGACAATCAAAGCTACTTTGCCATCCCCCAAAATTGTCACCCCAGCATATGAATTAAGGTAGCGTAGGTGATTAGGGAGAGACTTCACGATAATTTCTTCAAACCCCCATATTTTATCAACTATCAATCCGATTCGGATGTCGCCAGTCGTCACAATCATTATTTTCAGATTTGTTTCTGGAGGCATTCGCGTGCTGTCATAATCTCTAACGATATGCTCCTCTGAGCCATCTTCTAGAATCTCAACTTGAGAATAGATGCTTTGTCTGCGATCTTTGGTCCTTTCGCCTGTCACGGGATGAATAAAAGTTCTATCAAGGTTGATACAGTCTGCTAAATGCATCAATGGAACTAGTTCCCCACGAAGCCTTAACACTTGGGCACCACGCACTGTTGCCATCTTTTCTTTGAATTCATCGCTCGTCACTCTAATGAGTTCTTCAAAGCTCACCTGGGGAATTGCAAATTTTTGTCCTTCTACTTCGACAATCAGGGATGATATGATTGCTAAAGTTAAAGGCAGAGTAATTTTAAAAATTGTTCCTTTGTTTGGCTGAGAATTAATCTCTATACTGCCACCGATCTTTTCAATATTGTTTTTGACGACATCCATGCCCACACCACGACCTGAGACATCTGATATGGTTGCCGCCGTTGAAAGACCTGGCGCAAATATAAGTTCCATCTTTTCCGAGTGAGAGAGTTTATCAAGGTCCGCTTTATTAATTAAACCTTGGTCAACTGCTTTAGCCACAACGGCATTTGGATTGATTCCCTTCCCATCATCAGATATTTCAATATGAACCAGTCCACCCGCGTGGAATGCTTTTAAAATTATTTTTCCCGCTTGAGCTTTGCCACTATTTTGGCGCTCTGCTGGAGATTCAATGCCATGGTCAGCGCAGTTTCGGACGAGGTGATTCAGAGGATCGGAAATAGATTCGATAATTGTTTTATCGAGCTCAACACTTCCTCCTTCGATTCTAATATTAATTTTTTTGTTAATTTTGGCAGCAAGATCTCTAACTAAACGGGGGAATTTATCAAAAACCACAGAAATAGGCTGCATACGCATCCCCATGATTTCTGTTTGCAGTTGAGTTGTAACTCTATCTGTATTTTGAAAAATATTTTTCAATGACTGATTTTGCATGTCATCTTTGAAGTGGTTCAGTAATTGATTACGAGCTAGAACCAGTTCACCGGCCAAGTCGACTAACTTATTTAGCTTATTGACATAGATGCGGATTGTTTGGTCAGTGGAAACGGCTTTGATTGGAGATACTTTTTTCCTTTCTTGTTTTATTTCTTTGTCTTCATTTTCAACAATTGAAGCCGCTTCTTCTTTGGGGGAACGCGCCATCTCATCTTCATCGGTATGAAGTTTGGCATCGAGTTCTTTGGACATTTCAAACAAAGCATTTATATCCTCGTCTATTCCTTCGCTGCCGTGAAGTTTGATATTTAGCTCTTCAGACATTTGAAGGAGAGCATCAATATCTTCAGCAATGGCATCTGAAATCTCTTCCATTTCCACCGCTTTGAGCCTCACGCTCTCTTCTTCTTTTTTTTCTTTTTCTTCTTGTTCATCTGAAATTGTGTCGACTTGTAACGATGCCAACTCTTCAGCTGAAATACTTTCTTCTTGAGCACTTTCCTCAAGTTCTAAGGTTTGGGCAATCTCCCCAAAGACAAATGCTTCATTAGGACAACTTAAGTGAGAGCGCAGTAGATCTGTTCCGGCCAATAAGGCATCGATTTGGGGCGATTTAGGCTGCACTTTTCCTGAACGAATGGCCCCAAGATAGTTTTCCATAATATGCGCGAGTTTTGTCATGCACTTATATTCTAAAAGAGAGGCTCCGCCCTTAATGCTATGGATGGCCCTAAATAGACTATTAATGGTCTCTGGGTCATTATCATGCTCAATTTTGAGTAGGTCATTTTCCAACTCGTCCAAAGCCTCAAGGCTGTCTTCCATAAATAGTTTTTCTAAATCATCCGTGCTCATTTAGTTCCATTTTTGATCTACGGCAGTGTGCTTTACTCTTCTCTGACTTTTGTTCTTCATTCCTCGGAGGATTATGACTTTTGCTTGTCCTATTATTTGTTAGTTTTTTGCTAGAAGCTTTTTACTAAGGTAAAGCTTGGGCAGATGTCGCGGCGCACCCATGAGATAGTGGTAATGGTCCAAAGTAAAACGGCTAAAAGTAGTACTGCACTAAGAGCCCGAACTCTTTGCCGATTCTTTTTTGTAGTGTTGTCATTTCGTCTGATCCTTGGGCAATTCTTCCCTTGACGAATGTGCTAAAATCGAGATTTGCCTTCCAATTGTAAATCCCTTTTAAAAATAAGAATGTGAAGAAATTTTCAGGATCAACGAGGAGTGACGATTCCAGTTTGTAGAGTGGATGCAGTTGCCATCTGGTTAGTAAGGCAAAGGTATGTTCTTGAGAGAGCACGAAAAACTCTCGTCGAGCGCTAGCATAATTAGGGAGGTGGTGATACTCAAATTTAGCAAAAAAATCTTGGGTGAACTGGCGTTCTGCCCCCAAAGACTTATCAAAACTGAAGTGGGAGTTATCATTCTCTAGCTTGTCTTGCGCTACAATTTGAGCATAGAAAAGATAAGGGTCCCAAGATAAGGAGCCTTCACAGCCATACTTGAATGAGTCCTGGTCTTGACCGGCCACGAAGGTCAAAGTGGTTTGTTCTGTGTTTATTTTAAACTTGAGCCACTTACTTGTCTCTTGTGATTCTTTGTCGGGGAGCAGATAGAAATCCAAAGAACTACTGTCGCTAAAGTATGCATTTAAATGTAGTCCATCGACCGCCAAAGGAACCTCGTTGATTTCCATTAGACTTGTGGGAATGGAAAAAGGGTTGATGGGATTATAGAATTGTCCTTGCCCATAGTTGATAATAAAACGCCCTAGCGACAGCTTGAAGTCCTGATAGTTGTAACTTAACTTTAACTCCGAGGGGGTCAATTCACTGCGCGAATTTTCTCGTTCTTTGTCGATTGTTAAGTCGGTGAATTCCCGCAAAATAAATTTATTCGGTGAGTTTAGTTGGTCTTTGGTGAAGTCGGTATTAAACAAGCTACTTTGCGCATGCCTTGCTAGAAAACGGTAGTTAAACTGAAAGTTGTCTTTTTCTATTTTTTTTCCGATAAAGTCCGCATAGAGCAAAGTATAGTTGGCCGAATCGGGCAGCTTTTCCCAGTCAGAGTTTTCGGGGAACATTTCTTTGCTGATCATTCCCAGAGTACCTTCCTGTGCCCAGACAGAAGTGACCAGTAAAAAAGTAACCAGACAGGTTTTAATGAGAAAGGTTTTTAATGGTAAAATCATCTTCTGATAGTTTGGAGTTATAGTTTATATCTAGGTAAATGAGTTTTGTGCTTTTCCCTTCCGCGTTTTCGTATTTCATTTCCCAAGTAGAAGGGACGAGGTGTGTTCCAAATTTCTTAATTTGGGAAAGGGTCAGCGTCCTAACAGGGGCACCTTTATTGTCAAAAAAGACTTCTTTACGTGGGAGGCAATCCTTAGGGGAAAGATAAAAGTGGATCTTGGGCCAGATCGCTTTTGAGTCTGTTTTTATAGTGCTTTCAACAATGCGAAATTCATCTGATTTTTTTGTTTTGATAAAGCTGTGCTGGTAATCATCGACGAAGGAAGATGCTTTAAGTAGATCGTCATTAGTAAAATCAGACCCCATCCAGCGCGAAAGTAACATCGAAGGTGCGACATTGACTGTTCTTTTTAGCTTGGGGAAATAGTTGGTAATGCGATTTTTAAGGCGTAAGGTACCAATCCCTTTTTCTTTGGCCGGACTTTTGATAAAGATGATTGACTTGTCTTTTCCCAGAACCTTGGCATTGAGTTCTAGTGTTCTTTGCCAGTCGGGAGTTGTGATCTGCATTTGAAATTTCCCGTCAGACTGTTCCCCTCTGATTTGCTGGTCAACATAGCGTATCCATTCACTGGGATCTTTAATGGCATTGCCTCCTGCATTTACGAGGGCCATACAGAAAAAGGTCGTGGGGAGAGCGTTTTTCATGCAATGCCTCCGGTAATGATTCCATCACTCATGGTGAGAACTCGATCAACCTGATCGATGAGTCGCGGATCGTGAGTAGAGAAAAGAAAAGTTAAGTTAAGCTCTTTATTTAATTTTTTAAAAAGACTGATAATTTCGTGGGCAGTGTGCGAGTCCAAATTGGCGGTGGGTTCATCCGCGAGAATGAGGGAAGGCGCATCGGCGATGGCCCTGGCGATAGAGACGCGTTGCTGCTGTCCACCACTCATTTGATTGGGGTAGCGTTGCGCTAATGAGGAAATCCCCACCAGTTCTAGTGCTTTTTCAATCCGGTCTTTGATTTTGATTTGATCTTTTTCTTTGAGCTGCAAAGGAAGTTCTACATTTTCATAGGCCGTAAGCATGGGAAAAAGCTGATAGTTCTGAAAAATAAAGCCAATATTGTTAAGGCGAAAAGAGGTTCTCTCTTTTTCCGACATAAGGTGGATGGCCTTTTTTTGAAATAAAATCTCACCACAAGAAGGTAAAAGTAGCCCTGCAATCAAATTGAGAAAAGTCGTCTTGCCTGAGCCAGATGGACCAATGATGGCAGAGAAATCTCCTTGGGTAACATCAAGTGATATGTTATTTACCGCTTTGACTTGAACTTCGGCTTGGTTGCCATAGGTTTTGCATAAGTTCTTTATTTCAAGCAACATGCTTGCTCCTTTTTACTGCACTCCAAATGGGATAAACCATCGCAAGCGATGTAAAGGAAATGATAATAATATTCGCAACGAGATAAAAAAGAGGGTAATGAATAAAACTCACCGCCGATGATATTTCCATTCCGCCCAGCAGAATCGGTTGTCCCCCCGTCATGAACATCATATCAAGAGGGTGAATTGAAAAGTAAGTCACAATCAACCACGCCAATATATTTCCAATAAATAAGGAGAAGAGGGTCAGACACAAGGACTCAATTCCCAAGCTGAGAGTTATCCAGGAGGAAGGAATTCCGATAATATTAAGAGATTTAATTTCGTCCTCTCTTTCGGCGAAGGAAAGAAAGAAGGCATTGGCAACACCTGCACCGACGATAAGGACAATCACTACCGAAAGTAGCCAGCAAAAAGAGCTAGTGAAGCGCATGCTCAGGGCAACGTCTGGAAGTAGTTGTTGCCAGTTATCAATTTTACTTTGTGTTTCATTAAAAGGCAGAAGAGAATCGGTCGACTGAAAAGAGACGAGTTGATGGAAGGTGTCTGCAGGCATACTGAGAAAGTTTCTGCCGCTTGCTAAGTTGGTAAAGGCGACTCTTTCTTCTAAGTCTCCGCCGCCGAAGTCAATAATGGCACTAACCGTAAAAAGGTCATTGGCGATAGAACCGTCAAGAGCTTGTCCTAGGACGACTAATTCATCCCCCTGTTGAACACCTAGTTTTTTTGAGAGGCGTTTGCCAATGATAATGTTGTTTGCGTCATCTTCGTTTAGAAATGTTCCTTGCGCAATCATTTTATGGATTGAGCTGTTTTGTAATTCTTTTTGAGGATCAAGACCAATGAGCAGAAGACCTGCCATATTTTGAGGGCCCGATATGAAAGTAGGGATGGTTAGTCTGCCACAAACATTGGATGCCTCATGATATTTCGTGGGATCAATCTTTAAAACGCGATAGGGGTTAATTTCAGAATAATCTTGGTTGTAATACTCTTGGTGAAAGAGTTGAGCGTATCCGATGAATTGTTGGGTCACTTCTTGGGTCATTTGTTTTTGAGCGGAATAATTAAAGCTTAAAAGCCATACAATGAGAATAAAGCTGGTGCTTAACCCCACACAAAGGATGCTTGAACGCGCATAACTACGCAGTAGGTTTTTAAGTGAATATTTCAACAAAAAAAGCATTATTTAAGTTTCCTCATGACTCTTCCTAATGCCAGTACGTAGCTAAGGCTTACAATAACTAAAGTACTGATGACACTTGAGAGTATCAGTTTGCTATTTACGATTGGATAAATAAGACCCTCTAGGCGAATTCCTGCACGAGTAACACCTTGACCGCCAGTTAAAAACATGAGGTCAATGCCATTTTTCGTTTGAAAGAAGATGATTGTTCCTGAAATGAGTGTACTGATTGTAATTGCAATGAGCACAATGTAAAAACCTTCAGCCAGACCTGCAAACCAGATATCTTTTTTCGACATACCGATGATTTTAAGAGTAGAGAGTTCTTCAAGACGTTCTTGCCACGATATGGAAATAGGAATAAGAATAGTAATGAAAACCATGGCCAGTAGGATCATAGTGAAAATCCCTGACATTCCCTTATGAAAATCAATAACGGCACTCATTTCTGAGTTTATTTGGCGCCATGTTTTTACAGGAAGATTTCCCAGTTCCGCGATCTGGGGGCGCTGGGTGGTTTCTGGGAAAAGACGTACAATAATTCTGTTAAAGAATTGTGCCTGCTCTTTCATGTTTTTTTCTGGCCAAAGAAGTTTTGCTAGCC
The DNA here is from genome assembly GCA_003245675.1 of Bacteriovoracaceae bacterium. Taxonomy (GTDB): domain Bacteria; phylum Bdellovibrionota; class Bacteriovoracia; order Bacteriovoracales; family Bacteriovoracaceae; genus SZUA-425. The sequence continues at coordinate 7,755 of QKCN01000012.1, forward strand.
GGTCGTGACCAATATAGATGTGTTTTTTCTCAAAGTCGGGGCCATTTTTTTCATAAATTCCATCAATACTAAAGTTTTCAGAGAGAAGTTGCCCATCGGCACTTTGGAAATGGATAACCAGAGTGTCTCCTATATTAAGTTGAAAATGGGCGGCCAACTTTTTTCCAATGACAATTCCCTCATTTGGCTGACTGCTTAATGGAAATGCTTTTTGATGTTGAATTTTTTGGGTACCCAATAACTGGATCGGAAGAGATCCTTGGGTTGCCGCGGCATAAGCATTTAAAACCAATTCTGGAGAAAGGGATTTAACGAGGGGAGATGCCTGGAGTCGTTCAAGTATTTCTTTTTCAACACGTAAAGGGGAGAAGCTAACATTGCGTTCAAAAAAATCAGTGTCCTGTATTTGATAGTCTCCAATATTGCAATCTTTGACGGCCTCTTCTATTTGAAAATTTAGTCCATCGAAGGTTGCTGTCACAATTATAGATATTGATATAGAGAGTGCGATAGAAAGACAAATAAAAAGACTACGCTTCGTGTTGCGCGTAATGTTTTTCTGAGAAAATTTGATCAGATATTGAATGCGTTTCATTTGTTTTGTACAATATCATGTCTCACTTCGAAAAGGAATCAGCAATGAATGCAGTCAAAAACTGGATCAAAAGAGTCGGAATTTTTGTCTTAGAACGTTTCAACCCTGTTCCTATTATTTTGTTGAGTTTTCTGGCTTCCGCGGCCATTCAATTGGCGCTGAACTTTATTGACCAAACAAAAGTCTCTATTTTTTCTTTTCCTGTTTTGGCTTCAACGCTTTCTTCTTTTTTCATTCTTATGGTGATGAGAATTGCTGATGAATTCAAGGACAGAGAATTGGACAAAGTTTTATTTAAAGATCGCTGTCTACCATCAGGAAGAGTGCACTATCAGGATATTGCTATACTTGCTTTCTTGGCGCTGGCAGGATTTGTAGCGGTATTCTTAATTTGGGGTAATTCTCTTTTACTTTTTGCAGCAGTGCTGATCTATGTTTTTCTTTTTTATAAATATTTCTTTTTGCCTGAATTAATTTCTAAAAATCTGATCCTTGCCTTTATTACCCATAATCCAATTGTCTTGGTTTTACATTTATACATGCTTTCATTTTTTAAAGAGAATATATGGTCATGGGATTATTTCCTTATTGCTTTTGCGTTGACGATGCCTTCTGGCTCTTGGGAAGTTGCTAGAAAAATCAGAGTTCCACAGGATGAAAATGACTATACGACTTACTCAAAGGTCTTTGGATTTCGTATTGCCCCCATATTTCCCATTATTGAACTTTGTCTGATGGCCTCGATATTTTCGTGGTTGACGAAAAATCCATATGTCTTTACTTCTTTGGCCGTGCTCTACATCTCTTATGTCCTTATTTTTCAAATCGCTCCAACTCGAAAAAAAGCGAGTTTGCTGCAAAATATAACAGAGGCTTATATCTTACTGTCTGTTATTGGGTTTGTGACGCTGGGAGTGATGAACAGTGGGTTCTGAGGTCAAAATATTAACTTTCACGCTAGATGATGCTGGAACTTCGAAGGACTTGTTCCTTTCTCTGGGAGATCAGCTTTATAAAGATGACCCAAATTATCTAGGCCCTAGCGCGCAAGACTTATCTGCTTTTTTAGATAAAGAGCGCAATCCTATTTTTGAGTATATATTTTCCCGCTTTTTTGTTGCCCTTGATAAACAAGGTAATATTTTGGGAAGAGTGGCTGCGCTAATCAATTCTCGCATTACAAATGGCGAAGAGAATGTTCCACGTTTTATGCTTGGCTATTTTGAGTGCGTTGAGGAGTATTGCATTTGTAAGCAGCTATTGGATGCGGCCCTCACTTGGCTTCAAGAGCAGGGGGCGCAAAGAGTTTGGGGCCCAATGAATGGATCAATTTGGACCCCTCATCGTTTTAAACTCAGTCATTTTGATGAAAGAACCTTTGCAACAGAGCCTTATAATAAAAGTTATTATCCCAGCTACTTTGAACGTTATGGATTTGAACTCAAAGAGAAATGGTTCTCGCGTCGTATGGATCGCTCTGTTCTCGATAGTTATTTTGCGCCTCAAAAAGAACGCCTCGATAAGCATCGGACAAGAGTTCTTGAGCGAGGCTTTCGACTTGAATGGAGTCGGCGCGAAGATTTTGCATCGGATCTCAAGCAGCTTTATCTATTGCTCACTGATTCCTACCAGGAATTTTGGGGATATTCTCCCATTGAATGCCATGAATTTTGCTTTTTAAATGCTAAAATGGTGCATCTTTTAATTGAAGATGAATTGATTTTGAAAATTTGGAAAGGCGATGAATTAATGGCCGCGGCTATTTCTCACCCTGCTCGTTTAGAAATTCAAAAAGAAAGTGTAGATATGGTATTTCACAATGCCGTTTCTGCTGCAGGAAGAAAGGGAATGAATGCCTTGGGCAATATTTTAGTTTATTCTTGTTTTGAAAAAGTAAAAGAAGTTAGATTTCCATACGTGATCTATCCCGTGATGTATGAAGGTAATAAAGCGATTATGAATTTGAGTGCAGGAGACCAGGCTCAGTTAATTGGAACCTATGGTATGTTTTGCATTGATCTTTCACAAAGATCGTAAAAAGGAAAAAAATGTCGAGTATTATTCTCCCTGAAAAAAGAAGAGTGGCCATGAGAAACCTTCTTTGTCGGGATAAAAAGCAAGTCCGGATTCTAGAAGCACATAATGGCCTGTCTGCGATTATTTCTTCAAGTATTGCTGTTGAAGTCGATGGCAGTAAAAAAGAGTTTGATGGTCTTTGGATTAGTGGCTTGACCGAAAGCTTATCGCGTGGACTTCCTGATATTGAATTGAATGGTATTTCTTCTCGTATTGGATTAATTCGTGAAATTATCAATGTCACCAATAAAGCGATTGTGATTGATGGCGACACAGGGGGAACCAGTGAACAGCTTTGTCGCAACTTGAGGATTCTGGAGGGCATGGGAGTTTCGGGAATTGTTTTAGAAGACAAAGTTTTCCCCAAGAACAACAGTTTGGATTCGACTAAAAAACAAATTTTGGAAGATCCCGATGTCTTTGCGCAAAAGCTAATTGATGCCAAAAATTGTTTGTTGGCCAAAGACATTATGATTTTTGCTCGTATTGAATCTTTGATCGCCGGCATGGGACTGGAAGATGCAGTGATGCGTGCTAAAAAATATCTTGCTGCTGGAGCAGACGGAATTGTTATTCATTCCCGTGAAAAAGATCCGCAGCAGGTTCTCGATTTTGCTCGAGAATATCGGGCCTTGAATACCGAAGTCCCATTGGTCGCAATCCCAACGACTTATCATTCAATCCGTGAGGAAGAATTATTTGCGGCGGGATTTCGTATGGTGATTTATGCCAATCATATGTTGCGCTCAGCTCATTATGCGATGACCAAAGTGGCGGAAACAATCTTAAGGAGTTCTCGTGCTCTTGAAGCAGATGAACTTACGACTCCCGTCAAAGACATTTTGACCATTAACAATAATTTGTAAGTATATGAGTGGCAAAGTGTTGGAAACGATTTTATTGAATGCATTGGCCCAAGAGGGTATCTCTGACTTTGTCGGTGTCCCCGATTCAACGCTTAAGTCTTTCCTGGTTGAACTGGAGCAACGTCCACATTTTTCTCACATCGCTGCGACAAATGAGTGTGAAGCAATTGCTTTGGCAGCAGGACAATTTCTGGCAAGCGGACAGCCAGCGCTCGTTTATATGCAGAACTCAGGGTTGGGTAAGGTCGTTAATCCTATTTGTTCTCTGATGGTTAGAGAAGTCTGTCAAATTCCCGCTCTTTTGCTTATTGGGCATAGAGCTCATCCTGTAATGGATAAGGCCGATGAACCTCAGCATCTCTTTATGGGACAAATCACAACCGATCTACTGGATTTGATGAAAATTCCATATCAAGAATTAGTGCCAGAAGAACAAGCCATTGGCGAGGCAGTCCATAATGCCATGGATTATATGAAGCATAATAATTTGCCTTATGCTCTAATTGTTCCTCCTCATTTGTTTGGCAAAAAGAAAATTGCTGTGCCTGAAAATGGTTACTCTCTGGTGCGACGAGATGTCATTGCCCAGATTTTAGATTCCTGTCCCAAGGATACTTTTTATGTGGCAACAACTGGAAAAATTGCACGGGAATTGTATTTTGAAAGGGAAAAAAGAGGACAAGGCCATGAACACGACTTTTATGTAGTAGGTGCAATGGGGGGAGCCTCCGCGATAGCTTGTGGGATTGCGGGGAAAAACAAAGCACGTCAGGTTTGTGTGTTAGATGGCGATGGCGCTTTCTTGATGCAGATGGGTAGTGTGGCAACGATTGGAGTGCAAAAGCTGAGTAATCTTTCTCATATTGTGCTTGATAATGAAAGTTATGAGTCAACAGGCGGTCAAGCGAGCATTTCTAATAGACTTTCCTTTATGAATATTGCGAAGGCTTGTCAGTATGTACAGGCAGAATCTGTGGAAGAAATGAATTCGCTGACGGGTGCTCTTTCGCGCTTGTTGCAGAAAACAGATGGGGCAAAAATGTTGGTAATAAAAGTATCGACTTATTCAGATCCCCAGTTAGGAAGACCAGAAGAAACACCGGAGCAAAATGCAAGAGCTTTTAGAAACACTTTCATGGCAGATTGAACTTATAAAAGTTCTTAAGAAACGGCAAAAACGCAGTGTTTTATTACTGACCCATCGTTCTTGCCAGTTTTCTTTTGAGTTGTTCAAGGATATCGACTGGACTCATATACCTTTTGGTACGAAGCGCCTGAACCAGGACGATATTGAAAAAGTTCATCAGCAAATGAATTTACAATATGATGCCATTGTCTCTGTGGGCGGAGGAAGTGTCATTGATTGCGCTAAAATAGTTAAGCATCAGTTTTTTTCGACTGATTCTTTTCATGTCGCGATTCCCACAACGGCCGGATCAGGTTCGGAAGCAACCCAGTTTGCGGTGATTTATGATGGACTACAAAAGAAATCAGTGAGTGACATCTTTTTGCGACCAGATCTTGTTATCCTGTGTCCTCCATTGGTTCAGGCTTTGCCGCCTTCTGTAAAAATCAGTTCCGGATTTGATGCTTGGGCGCAGGCAATTGAATCAGTCTGCTCGCTTGCCGCAACCAATGAGTCTCGCCATTATGCTGCATTGGCTATCGCGAGGATGCGCTCTCATCTTGAAGGTTTTGTGCGCGAAGCTCGTCTAGATCAAGCAAAAGAAATACAGCTAGCAGCATATGATGCAGGACGGGCGATTAATATCAGCAAAACAACGCTGGCCCATGCTTTATCTTATTATATGACGGCGAAGTATGGAGTCCCTCATGGTGTGGCCGTTTTTTTAACTTTGCCCTCAGTGTTGGCGCATTATCCTATTTCACCTTATTTACTCGAGATTTGCGGCATGTCCAAAAGAGAAGACTTGATTAATGAGTTAGAAGTGAAGATGGAAAAATTTGGTATCGATCGACGACTTTCGTCTTATGGGATGAAGATTGATGATTTGCCTTATATGGTGGATGTTGCTTTGAATTCGGGGAGAATGGATAATGCCCCATGGAAAGCAAGTAAAGAAGAACTTATTGCTCTTTTAAGAGGATTATTATGAAAACGAGAATTGTAATTACAGGAATTGGTTTGACGGCCCCAAATGGGAATAATCTTGCAGAATTTCGCCAGGCCCTTTTGGAGGGAAAATCTGGAGTGACAGAGCAGGATATTCGCTATGTGGGTAAATGCCCCGTGGGAATCTGTCATTTTGATGAAACGAAATATCAAAAAATGAAAACAAGAAAAAGAGGTACGCGCGCAGGTTCGATTGCGATTTACTCGGCCAATGAAGCACTTCATGATGGAGGGATTGATCTTTCGCAAGTTGATCGTGAACGTGTCGGGATTTATCTTGGTATTACTGAGCATGGCACGATTGAGCTAGATGCCGAAATGCATAATATGATCGATGAAAAAGCAGAGAATGCTGATTTTTGGTCTCCTCATCACAATCCTCGAACTGTTGCCAATGCGCCGGCCGGTGAAGTTGCTCTGAATTTACAAATTACAGGGCCACACTATACCATTGGTGCAGCTTGTGCTGCCGGTAATTTAGGCGTGATTACGGCCGCTCAAATGCTGGAGTTGGGGCAAATCGATATGGCCTTGGCCGGAGGAATCTCTGAGTGTGCGCATTCTTTTGTGCTCTTTGCCGCCTTTAAGGCGCAGTCCGCTTTAGCATCACATGACAATGCTCAAATGGCATCTCGTCCCCTTGATGCTGATCGCAATGGCATTGTTATTTCCGAGGGAGGATGTGTTTTTGTGGTTGAACGCCTGGAGGACGCACTTAAGCGCCATGCTAAAATTTATGCGGAAATCGTTGGCTATCACTGCAATACTGATGCGACGAGTTTTGTGCTCCCCGATATGGAGGGACAGTATAAGTGCATGAAAAAGTCTATCGAAATGGCCAATCTGAGACCGGAAGATATTGATCTCGTGAGTATGCACGCCACAGGGACTCCAGCTGGCGATCTGGTAGAAAGTAATGCAATTATTAAACTTTTTGGCGACCAACAACCCTATGTCAACGTGGCCAAAGGCTTTATCGGTCATGCCATGGGGGCGGCAGGGGCCCTTGAACTAGCAGGAAATATTCCCAGCTTCTTTGATAAAAAACTCCATTCTTGCCTTAATATTGATCGTCTTGATCCAGACTGTGGGCTGGAAAAAGTATTGACCGAAGTCACTGAAAAAGAAGATGTGCAATACATAATGAATAATTCCTTTGGCATGTTGGGACTTAATTCAACCGTTATTCTAAAAAGATACGATGGATAGCTTATGAAACAGTTAAATGTCTTTTACAAAAATTCTCTTTGGTTCTTATATATTATTAATGCCCTTTTATTTGTCTATCTGCTGCCCGTACTGGGGCGTCTGATATTTTCCTGTCACTGGAATACTGTTTGGAAGTCGGTCCGTCTTTTTGCTAAAAATGGCCTGGGTATTTTTGGTGTTAAGGTAGAAATTGTTAATCCTCATGGAATAGATTTAGAACAGCACTATATTCTTTTTGCCAATCATCGTTCTTGGTTTGATCAAATCGCGCTGATCCATGCAGTCAAAAGGCCATTTCATATTTTATCAAAAAAAGGATATTTTGATATTCCCTTGTTTGGTCGAGGAATGAAGGCTGTCGAATGCGTGCCGGTAACTGACAAGACCATTAGCTTTGAAGAATTTGACAATATTATTGGTTTTTTGGGGCGCCAGGAAAGCCTTCTCGTTTTTGTGGAAGGAACGAGAGGCGAGGGAAGAGAAATGCTGCCCTTTATGCCCGGAGCTTTCAAGTTCTCTTCTTTTTCGCAGACCCCGCTTTTGCCCATTCATATTATTGGCAGCGAGGAGATTCTCTCTAAAAAGTATCCCCTTCATTCCATTACTTCGGGGAAGATTATGCTTTTTATTGAGCCGCCCGTGGTGGTACCGCGCAAAGGCTACAAGGAGTTTGTAAAAAAATTTGAAGAGCAATATCGCCAAAGAAACAGAGAACTCTATGATCAATATCTCGGGATGAATCGAGCGCAGTTATGAAAATTCTCGTTTTACACGGAAGCCCTAAGGGCCAGACCAGCGTGACCTATCAGCATATCCGTTATATGCAAAAGATGTATCCAGGGTATTCCTGGGATATTGCTTTGGTGGCACACGAGCAAAATTCCTACGCACAGGGAGGGGCCCGAAGAGAAGGGCTGCGGCAACGTATCCAAGCGGCCGATTTTATCCTCTGGTCTTCTCCCGTTTACTTTTTTTTAGTGCCGGCCCAGTATCAGCTTTTTATAGAATCGATGATTGAAGAGGAGCCTGAATTATTCAGAGGGAAGCCAACTAGCTTGCTCTTGACCTCCATTCACTTCTTTGATGATGTTGCGGCAAAGTATTTGCAACAGACTGTTCAGCGCTTAAATATGGATTATCGTGGCTTTTTCTCGGCCCGCCCGGGCGATCTTTTAAATGCGATAAAACGTAGTAATTTTGAAAAACATCTGGCCCACATTTTTTCGCAAGCGCCTTTAAATGTAACGGAAAGCAAAGTGTTAGTTATTCGCGAGCAGGGCGAAACTCTTGACTGCAAGGTTGAAAAGATTAAGGCCCATCATGCGAATGCCAAAGTTATAAACTTAGAAGATTACCATATTAAAACTGGGTGTGTCGGCTGCATTCAGTGTGGTCAAAAGCACCAGTGTCCTTTTCAGGGGAAGGATGATCATCATCTTTTAGTGCAAGAGATACTGAATCACACTGTCGTCTATTTTGTGATGAAAAATTCGCACGAGATTTTTTCTGCCCAATGGAAGTTCTTTTTCGACAGGACTTATTATAAAAATCATATCCCTCTTTTTGCTAAGCAAATTTTTTCTTTTGTTACCGAAAACGATCCCAGTGATTTGCTGACAAGGGTCCTACAGGCCTATTGTGAATTTGAGCATTGCGTGATGACCGGCGTTGCCTCCAGTAATGAAGGAATTGAGCGGCTGCTGCAGGAAGAGGCAAAGTATTTATGCCATGGAGACCGGCCCTCGGAGACCTTCTTGGGTATCGCGGGCCGCAAAATATTCCGCGATGAAATCTGGGCCCATCTGCGCGTTTTTTATCGTGCAGATCATCTTTATTTTAAAAAACATGGATTTTATGATTTTCCGCGCTACCGCACTCGCATGCGTGATGCCATTTCGGTTTTTCTTTTGCGTTTCCCTTCCTTTAGAAAACGTTATCAGAAAAGCATAAAGCAAAGGATGATTCGCGCTTATCAGGCTTTATTTGGCGAGTAGGCTACGGCCGTTCCCAGCTTTACTTTTGTTTCCGCTCCACGCAGTGTACTTTCCAATATATCAGTGGAGGGTAGCCATCTGCCGGGTTCTCCGAGAACAATGACGGTGGATGCTCCAAAATCAAAATATCCTTTCCGTTCTCCGCGCGTGAAATTTGCTTGCGTATGTTCTTGAATGATTTTCCCCACACACATCGCTCCAACTTCAATGAAAGCAAGTTTTCCAAAATTTTCTGTTTCTAAGATATTAATCTGTCTTTCATTTTCAAAAAATATACTGGGACGCTCCATGAGAGCCAGCATGTTGACGGAGTGGTAGCGGCCATGAAGTCGATAGCTTTTGATCTGTTTGCCTGTGTCTGGGAAGTGAAAATAGTGGTAGTCGAGCGGGCAGAGTCTCGCGATAAGCATTGGCCCTCCTTCAAAAGGAGAAATGTCCGATGTGCCCAGCAAAGTCTCTATGTTTACGTTAGTTCCTTTTAGAGGAAAGTTAAGTTGCCTGTCAGTTTGGGCAAAGCCAAGGTATTTTCCTTCCGCAAATGCCGGCATGTTTTGAGTATTGGAATCAAAGGGTCTTTGCTGAGGGAGGTATTTTCTGAGAAAAAAATCACGGTAGCTCGTGTAATCCTGTGCTTCAAACTCACTCATGTCAATTTTATATTTTTCAATATCATCGGCAATTCTTTTAGCACTGCGGGGACTTTGCTTGTAAAGACCGTACAGGTAGTTAATGGGGCGAGATGAGAAAATTGTTTTGCCCAGAATTTTCCCAAAAGGATGTTGATAGACGAAGTGCAGAAAGTCTTTGGCGAAGACATCTTCTTCCAGATAGCACTTTTGTTCTCTATCCCAATATTTAAGGCTGCTGTCACTCATGATCGTTCCCATATTTTGATCTGATAAATTTGCGTTTTTTCTGTCTGAATTAATTTTTCAAAATGAGAATTCATTTCTTGGAGTTTTTCGGGCATTTGCGCTTCGGGAACCCGGAAATAGAATCTTTCGACGAGGCGTCCTTGGTGATTTAAGGCCGAGCAAAGCATTTGACGATATTTTTGTTCAATTTCGCCGGATAAATAGGAGGGGACATCGGAGAGGGAGATAAAGTCAAATGGGCCATACTCTTTCGCTGCATTTAAAAAATTATCGTTGATGTAATGTATTTTAGCCTCCTGGAGCCCTTGCTTGATGCGCTCAAACCAGGATGCTTGCCCCTCTAGTAGAACTGCCTCGGGATAAGTTATTTTCCCGAGGAGGGTCATTTGCAGCATGAAGTTTTCTTTAGGGGCATTAAAGTCGAACATGCGCTGAAACATTTGAGCGTAATATTTAAAGTAGCTAATCTTGATGTTTTTTATGGGGTGGCGTCCTTTATAGAGAAAGGCATTGAAAAAGGTGGAATTGGCAACGAGAAGTAAAATGAGATTCCAGCGTAGCCAAGGGAGAGGACGGCCCGTTTCAAAATAGTTTTTTACTCGCGAAGACATGAGCTTTTCGATATAGCTTGTAATCTTACGCATGAATTTTTCCCAGTTCCCCACGTAAAGAGGAGATTGCCAGGAGGATTGCTGAAAAAAGTTTTCCCAGTATTTTTTTGCCTTTTCGGAAAGTGCAATTTTTAAGAAGAGAGCTTGGCGTTCCTTGGAAGAGGTCGTTTCACGAGGAGGATAGCCCCAGAATTGCAAAAATTCTTGATGAGAAAGCGCGCGAATGGATTCGATGCGAAGTTCGGTGAGATAGAGTTGCTCGGAAGATAAATCGACGCAGTAAACCTCCTTGGGCGAGTGCGCCAAAAGAGGTGTCACGCGGGAGCCACTTCCCGCAATCGTGAGGATCTTTTGCGTGTGCTGAGGAAGAACTCCGCATTCCAGAGAGCAATCTTCATTGGCGAGAGTATAATTGAGATTACAGAAATATTTTTCTTTCATTCTTCTTCCTTGTGTATTGTTCCAGTTTCAGCATCCATGATGACAATGTCACCTGTTTTGAGAACCTGAGTCGCATTGGCCACGCCGACGATGGTCGGGATGCCTAATTCGCGTCCAATAATGGCCGTATGAGACAGAATGCTGCCTTTTTCCACAATAAGTCCTGCGGCAATGGTCATCAGAAACACCCAGCCGGGATCAGTCATTGGGGCAACGAGTATTTTATTGCGCACTAGATTGATATTGTTTCCAATTTCGGGGGTGGCATTGACGACGATCACCTCGGCCCTAATCTGCCCAGAAGAACAAGGTTCTCCCTTTAAAATAGAAGACTCGGTAGAAAGAGTTAGACCGACAGGATGGGCCTTGTCTCCTTCTAGTGCGTATCTTCCAAGAATTGCCTCTGAAGCAAACTGCAGCTCTTCCTGCTTTCTTTGCGCTACAATTTCCTTAAAATTGATTTCGGAAGAACAAAGCTCAGACATTTTGAGATAGAAAACATCGCGTACGCTATCCACTTTTTGTTCCGCATAGAGCTTTTCTCCTTGCAGGAGACAAATTCTCCTGACAATGCCATAAGCACGGGAGCGGTGGAGACGGAAATTTTCGCGATAGATAATACTTCTCTTGGCCAGATAAAGGACCAGATTGATAATACTTCTCTTCAAAAATTTGCCATGGAGGGCCGCCTGCAACATCTTTTGAGCTTCGCCTTCAATTCTATTTTCTCTATTTTCGATTTGCTCCATTGAGGTCGATTGATCGGATGCATATTCTTGAACCACTTTAAGCAGTTCATCTTCGTTTTCACGAAAGGTGATGGATTCAAGCTTGAGCTCACCAACACCCCGATCACCATAGTGATCAATGTGCTTTTGGAAAGATTGACGAAATGTTTCGCTCTCTCCTTCCTCTTTCCAGATCTTTGCTAGCTTGATTAAGGAGGCGAGCGGGGCAACGCTATCCACGCCGCTGATACCACAAAGAAGCTCATTGAAAAGCTTGGTGCCTTGGGCCGGAGATATCCATGAACTGAGTAGCTTTTTCAATACTGAAGAGAAGACAAAGGCATAGATGTCATTCAAGAGAGTGATGTCCCAGTTTTTGAAAATGGCGGTGTTAAAGTCTTTTTTATAGTATTCCCACAGCGATTCTTTGCTCATCTTTTCGAATTTAAAGTGGTCGCGCCAAAAAGATAAAAAGTAATTCTTGAGCTGTTGGTCCAGCTTTCTCAGGTTGATATCAAGAAATACAAAATGCAAAAATAGTCTAAGTCCGGGATTGACCAGACGGATGAGGTCGAAAAGAAGATTGCGCTTGCTCCTTGGCGCTAAGCTGGTTCCAATCATTTCTTCCCAGACTTTCATGTAAGGGCCAGAGCAAGGAAAACGAAACATCATTTCATACCAACTAGTAAGATTATAGAAAATTCGTCCTCGGTAGTTATGAACCAGAGTTCCACTTATCTGGGAGGGGATTTTTTTCATGCCAAGGCGTTTTAGGCAATTGGCAAAGACAGTAGCATAGACGTGTCCCACCACATCCCAGGTCATAGGGGAGCTGATGCCGGGAAAACTTTCTACAATATTACTGTTGTCGATAATGATTTTTTTCTTGTCCAAGTTGGTGATGGGTCTTGTTTGCAGAATATGAAGTTTTCCTTCTCGATCAAAGGCCCACTCAATATCTTGAGGCGCTTGGTAGAGTCGCTCAATTTCTTTCCCTTTCTGGGCCAGTTCTTGAATCTCCTGAGGCGAAAGGACTGGGCGATCGTTCATTTCAGTGGGCACAGCGCGCGGTCCATCTTTGATCATCGTTTTTTTATGGGCAATTTGTTGTGCTAGGACTGCGAGATTTTTTTTGTTGAGAGTGAAGCGATCTGACTCTGCCAAATCCGCCACCACGCCTTCGCCAACCCCATAGGCCGCAACAATAATCAGCTCTTCTCGTATCTTTTTGACGGGATCGGCCGTGAACATAACTCCTGACTTTTCACTGTCAATCATTTGTTGAATGACAACGGCAACCTTGAGGGAGTCAAGAGGCTGTTGATTCACCGTTAGGTATTGAATGGCCCGCGCGGTGAAGGCCGACGCCCAACAATATTTAATTTTTTCGATGACGTTCGCAGAGGGGATATAGAGAAAACTTCTCAACTGGCCCGCAAAGGAGTGAGTGGAAGAGTCTTCGCCCGAGGCAGAAGAACGGATGGCATAAATGTGGCCACCAGTGAGTTGCTCACTTAATCCTTCCATTTCAAGTTCTAGGGCCAAAAAGAGTTGCTCGATTCTTTGAGATGCCTCTTCTGATTGAATAAGTTCTTTAGTGTCCAGTGTTTGTAGAATTTTTTCAATAGGGGCCTTCAATTGCTGATAGGCTTTTTCAAAAGCTTCTGTGGTGAGACAGAACCATTGAGGGACAGGGAAGCCCGCATTTGACAGTTTATAGAGATTGCCCGCTTTGCCGCCCAGCAGTTCTTGCTTTGTGTGCGCCGTATCTGGCCGTAAAAGAATCTCTGGAGTGAGCTTGAGCGGTGACATCTTTATCCTTTTAATCTTGTTTAGTGGGGGCGAATAAGGAAGATAAGTTTTTCGGTCCATTTGTTTTGACCAAAAATTCTCAACAGCAAATTGGTTATTAAAGAATAAAGTGGCGCAATTCGCGAAAGGCGTTTTAATTTTTGCTCAAACTTCTTTGCTGGAATGCCCAGAACACTTTCCACCTTTTGGTAAGGGGAAGCTATTTGTTTATTTTCTTCAATGCCCTTTTGGATTATTTCTAAGGCCATGTCGCGCTCGATTTTTCCTTCGCGAATATCTACAGAGAGTTCAAAGGCCAGACGTTCTCCTAGGCCGAGTTGCGTAGCAGCACAAGCAGCCGCTGTTTTGAGTTCGCAATCAAAATGCCCTCTGCGTTGATCATTGCTTGGTCTTTGCCATCCGAGTTCCCGGGCAATGGTGTTTTTAATCTCTTCTTCATCGTAGGGGTGGAAAACAAAATAATTAACTAGCTCGGGAGTTTGCTCCAGCTCTTGTAATTGCAAAAGAGAAGGAAGCACGAGTTGCTTTTCGTCCCCCGAGAGGCCCAGATTGCCAAAATAGCGATGAAGCTTGTTGAGGATTTTGGTGGCCTCTTCTTTTTCTTTGCTGGAGTCAAAGTCTGACAGCCAATTTTGCACGCGTTGTTGGACGTGACTGAGATGAATCTTGGCGAAAAGTTGTCCACGGTCAAGGCCTGTCAGCAGCTTGGGGATTTTCATATCCACGGCCAATTTGTAGGCAAGGGCCGAGCCAAGAACGGTGGTGCACATATGACAGGGGGAAATATTGGTTGGGAAGTTGAGATAACCCCCGATTAATTTTTGTACCAGAGAAGGCGGAAGAGTGATGTACTGGTGGTCGATGCCCAGAGCTTGAACAATGCGTGCGACGTTCTCTTTGGCAAAATCATTGGGCATAAAACCGTAGTCTGCAGTTATCGCCAGAACCTTGAGCCCGTAAATCTTTTTGAGGGCATAGGCAACGTAGACTCCGTCTTTCCCTCCCGACATTCCCACCAAAACATCGTAGGAGAACTTGCCCTTACTCTGCTCCATTTTCTCTTTGAATTGGGCCTGCAGCTCGGGATAGTTTGTTAAGATAGAAGCTTGCTTGTCCCACTGGCGGCACACATTACATAGACCACTTTGATCAATAATGACCCCAGGTGATTTATCGTTGAGTACACAGCGTTTACAGTATTTCACTTATTTTCCTTTAGTAATATGGGTACCTATCGGTAGAGGGGGGAGAGATTTTAGAATAAAGCGAGGGTAAACTTAATATACCGTAGTCTGATCATGGAACTCGGATATTAATAGACAATTCCTGAAAAAAGATTACTGATTGGTACATTTAGATAAGAGGCATTGTGGTAGGTGACATCATTGGGGAGGAAGCCAAACTCTCCAGGTATTAAAGCTTGTTGCTTGAAATTGATAGTTTGGGTGGGATTTTTTCAAGTAGTGGTACATACTTCTGGTGCCAAGAATAATAAAATCTCTATGCCTATCCAAAAAATCCTTTAATTCAACAATATGAGAGTCATTGATATGCTTTTTAAAAGCGGTCATAGCCTGATAATCTTGAGTTTCGTTGAGAATATTGCTGCCTACAGCTTTGTTCCAGTCGAGTCCAAGATAAAGTCTTTCTTTTAAATTTTCAGGGGCATAGTACTTTGCCTCTAAATAGGCATGAGGCTCATCTATTAAAACAGGTATATCTGATGGGATATATGCTAGCCAGAATGAAGGATTTGAGGCCGAATTTCCATGCGGAATTTGACCTCGATAAAATTGGAAGAAGAGCATACCAACAAAAGCACAAAATATTATTTTAAAGACAATCGACTTTTTGAGATTCTCAGAAAGCAGTAGAGAAATAATATTTGCGTAAAAAATAGCTATTCCGAGAATTGAAAGAATCAGGTAGCGAGCAAGAAAAGCGGGAGTTAAAAATTGCGCCCCAACCCAAATGATCCCAGGAAGCAGATATAACAAAATGGCCGTACCATTCAGATTAAAGAGCTTTTTGAAAGTAAAAAAGCTAGACCAAACCTCCTGCTTTTTCAGTATTTGAGCTCCTTTCCAAGCTAACACTAGGGATATAAAAGAAAATAGGAAATAGGAGTTTTGTGAAAAATCTATGTCATAGAGATTTTTAAGATCTCCCCAACTTGGACGAGGAATCCAATAGTGAGGGTACCTTAGTTCGTTTTGAATAAGGAAAGAAGGGATAAAAGGAATGAACATCAGCCAGCCGGAAAGGGAGGAAAGATAATACCAATATCTCAATTGCTTTTTTCTTAGATCACTTAAAATGGTTCCCCCCAAAAAGATGAGACTATAGAGAAAACCAAAAGGGTGTATAAGGGGCAAAACTCCATGAGCCCCAAAAAGACAAGCAGCCTTCTTAAAAGAGAATAGGTTATCACTTTTAAATTTTGCCGTAATGAATAATAAAAGCGCCCCCCCCATAAGGAACATGCCATAGAATCGCGCTTCTGAATTCTGATATAAAATGAGAGGGGTGGTTAAAAAAACATAGGGAACTGCAGCAGTTGCAGCATAAAATCCTTTTTCACGCTGCAAGGTTATCCAGGTCAGTATGAAAGCGATGCAAACTCCAAGGCAGGAAAACAATCGCATTGAAAGCGCTGAAACCCAAAAAATTTTACCAAAGAACCACATCAAAATGAAGTAGAGATAGTGACCACCATTAACCTTATCTAAAGTAAAGTCTAGCATCTGAGAAAATGTTGGCAAAGTTGTAGGATAATAGGTCAGCAACTCATCAAACCATAGATACTTACCACGAGAGTTACTGATGCAATTTAAAACGAGTAAACATAAACAAAAAACAGGGATAACTGCTCGAATTAGTTTTTTTAGCATCATCAGTAAACCCTAAAATAAAAAGAGCAACTTCAATGAGTTGCTCTTTTTATTTTATAAGACAAATCTTTTTTTGGTAGCGAGAGGCGGAATTGAACCGCCGACCTACGGGTTATGAATCCGTCGCTCTCACCAACTGAGCTACCTCGCCAAAAAGTATCATTACCTTAATGGAATCAGTGGCTTTAGTCAATTAGCTTTTTTAAGAAAAATTTTCATTAAAATCGTTCTCATTTGGGCCCTAAAATGAGAAAAATATTGGATGAAAATTTTAGATCGTTATGCCCTTTGGGTCCTGAAATTTATGCAAAAGTACCAACTCTTTCCTCGAAAAGGGGGAAGGGCCTATCTTGCAGTGTCAGGCGGAAGAGATTCTATGACCTTGCTGTTTTTGTTCAATTACTTGAGGCAAAAAGGCGAGTTCCCCAGTTTCAAGGTGCTACATTTGAATCACGGTAGCCGAGGTGAGGAAAATGATCGAGAGGAAGAATTGGTTCGGTCGATATGTCAACAGTTCTCGATAGAGTGCATCACTGCCAAGTGGAACCTTTCTGTTAAGAGAAATTTTGAGCAACAGGCGCGCCTGGCCCGCCATCTTTTTTTCAAGGAAGAGGCATCCGGAGAGCAGGATCTCATTTATTTCGCCCATCATATTGATGACTCATTTGAATGGAGTCTTTTGCAGCAACTCAAAACCTCTGATCTAAAAAAGCAGATTGGAATTCCTACCAAAATTGGGAAATTTCGTCGTCCTTTTATGTGTCTCTCGCGCCAGCAAATTGCCAATCTATCTGAAAAAATGAAATGGCCTTATCTTGAGGATTCGAGCAATCAGTCTTCCGAATTTGAGCGCAATTTTTTGCGCAAACATATTGCAGAAATCAAACTGCGCTTTCCCTCTTATCTCAAACTTTACATTGAGCGAGCTCGAAGAATGCTTGAAATGAGAGAAATCCTCCTAAGTACAGTGCTTAAGGAGGGAGGCAATTATTCTCTCGCGTTGGATCTTCAAGATTTTTCTTTAACAAGGGACCAATTGCGCAAAATCATTATGCGCTTATCAATGGCTGAGCGCGGTAAGCTATACGAGCAACTCAACAAACTTGTTACTATGATTGAGCATGGCAAACAAGGACCTCTTTTCTTTTCGGGAGGAGTCAAAGTTTACTTCTTTCCTGGATTATTGTTTTTTAGTGGACCCAATTATCAAAAAAAATCAGTTCAGTCTCAGCAGCAAGAGATTTGTGCACAAGAGCTATGGGATAAGCTGCAAATTCAAGGATTGCGCCCAGAACAAGCCTTGGTTTCTTGGGACAAAAATCGTTATCCTGGGCTTCCCTGTGAGAAAAAAATCAACCCGTTAGCCTCCGATCTGAGTATTCAACTGTTGCAGGAAGGAAAAGGTTTTTCTTCTATTATGCGCTTGATTCGCTACCAGTTCAAAAAGAAGAAGGAAAAAGAGCCTTTGACGCTTTGCCACTATCTTGATTAAGGCTTTTCTTTTTGTCGCCCTACCTTTATTATTGAGCTTCAATTTGGAGGAAATAGCGCTTATGAAAAAGCAACAGAAAACACTCGCACTTTGGATACTTGTCATATTGTTAATGGCTTTTTTAGTTAAGATGTTTGACCAAAAAAGTGACCTGAGACGTCAGATTTCCAATGCTCAATTTTTTGAATCAGTAGAAAAAAGCCAAGTGGCTGAAGTGACCTTTAAGGGTGATGATACCATTTTGGGTAAATTTCGCGATGGCTATGAAAACGGAATGCACTTTGAAGTTATCGGCAGCACAGGCGATGAAACTGTAAAGTTCTTGAGACAGCATCAAATAACGCCTAATTATGAAAGAGAAGAGAAGCAATCATTCTTGGCAACCATCTTTATCAATTGGTTCCCTATGATTTTGCTTTTTGTTATTTTCTTTATCTTTTTGCGTCAGCTACAAGCGGGGGGTGGCAAGGCCATGAGCTTTGGCAAATCGCGCGCGCGCATGCTCAATGAGAACGATAAGAAGGTTACTTTTGCAGATGTTGCGGGCATTGAAGAGTCTAAAGAAGAACTTGTAGAAATCGTAGATTTTCTTAAGTCTCCTAAGAAGTATACTGCATTAGGTGGAAAGATACCTAAGGGCGTAATGCTTGTGGGAGCTCCGGGGACAGGTAAAACATTATTGGCCAGAGCAGTTGCTGGAGAAGCTGGAGTGCCTTTTTTCTCCATTTCAGGATCTGACTTTGTGGAAATGTTTGTCGGGGTTGGGGCTAGCCGAGTGCGTGACCTTTTTGAACAAGGGAAGCGTCATGCGCCTTGTATCATCTTTATCGATGAAATCGATGCCGTTGGCCGTCACCGTGGTGCAGGCCTTGGCGGAGGACACGATGAACGTGAGCAGACTCTTAACCAAATGCTAGTGGAAATGGATGGTTTTGAATCCAATGAGGGCGTGATTATTATGGCCGCCACCAATAGGGTAGACGTTCTCGATCCTGCTCTTTTGCGTCCAGGTCGTTTCGATCGTCGTATTATGGTGCCTCGTCCTGATTTTAGAGGTCGTCATGGCATTTTGAAAGTTCATACCCGCAAGACTCCACTTAATGAAGACGTCAACTTGGATGCAATCGCAAAGGGGACGCCAGGATTTACTGGTGCTGACCTTGCCAACTTGGTGAATGAAGCGGCCCTTAATGCTGCTCGCTATAACAAAAAGTCATTGGATAATTTCGATTTTGAAAGTGCTAAGGACAAAGTACTTATGGGGGCAGAGAGAAAATCTATGATGATCTCTCCCCAGGAAAAGCGCATTACGGCCTTTCATGAAGCAGGACATACTTTGGTAGGAATGTTTCTTCCTAACACTGATCCTATTCATAAAGTCAGTGTCATTCCGCGTGGTGGAGCTTTAGGTGTGACTCAAACTCTTCCCAATGAGGATATGTTAAATTTGACTCGTGCCAAGGCCCATAACTTTATCGCCTTTCTTTTGGGCGGTCGTGTTGCAGAAGAAATTGTTTTTAATGAAATTACCAGTGGGGCTTCTAACGATATCGAACGCGCCACTGACTTGGCCCATTCTATGGTTTGTCGCTGGGGAATGTCAGAGGCTTTGGGCCCTATTAATTTCGGCAGCAATCGCGATCAGCCATTTGTTGGAATGGGGGCAGTTGAAGGCAAGCATTATGCAGAAGAAACGGCTCTACAAATTGACAAAGAAGTGGCAAATATCATCCGCCAAAACTATGACGAAGCGAAAAACATATTAGTGACCAATCGCAAAGCATTGGATGAACTTTCTGAAGCTCTGATTGTGTGGGAAACACTTGATCGCGCACAAATTGATCGCATTGTTGCCGGCGAGGATATTGGGCTTCCTCCTGAGGATCGCAAAAAGCAGCCTATCGACTTGAATGCCCCTGCCGAAGAGGCAAAAGAAGAGGATCTTAGTTTCTCTGAAGTCGTAAAAGAAGCTAACTCCAAAGTGGAAGACGAGACAATCGAGTGATTTCATCTTCCCAACTAAAGCTCTTGGGGGTCTGCAATTTGACTCCCGATTCTTTTTCTGATGGAGGAAATCTTGTCCAAGTGTCAGATGTTTCCTCTTTGCTTAATTCATTTAAAAATTCTGGTTTTAAAGCAATAGATCTGGGGGCCGAGTCAACGGCCCCTTTTAATGCACCTGTTGATGCACAAGAAGAAAAAAGGCGCTTTGAGGCTTTGCTACCTTGGGAGAGTCTGACTGCCGATTTTGAGATTTCAATCGATACATATCGCGGAGACACCTTTTCTGAGCTTTATTGGCGTATTAAAGAAATATTGCCCAAGGCTCATCTCATTTGGAATGATGTTTCCGGTAAGCTTGATGATGAACTCTGGGAGACCCTAGAGCGATGCCCTGAGGCAGACTATGTTTTTTGCCATAATCTTGCGCCTACTCGCGCCCAGACATCTTCTCATATGGACTTTTTGTGGGAAGGAGAGGATATTTGCGAGCAGCTCATTCATTACTTTCAGAATGCAAAGTCTGAGTTTTACCAGCGGCAAATGCTTTCGCGCTTAATTCTAGATCCTTGCTTTGGTTTTTCCAAAACAAGGGAGCAAAACCACTTCCTTCTTAAAAATTTTGCAAATCTCGTTCAAGCTTGTCAGCACGGACGTTTCCTTTTAGGAATTTCGCGCAAATCTTTTTTGAGATTTTCAGATTTGCCACGAAGAGACCCTAAGCTGATTTTGGAGACAGAATTCATGCAGTCGCTATTTCTGGGCAAAATCCTAAAAGAGCTTGAGGCGACGGAGTTGTATTTACGCATACATGATGCAGTGCTCGGCAAAAGTATCACGCACTACCTGAATACCTGACAGAAGTAGTAAGCTTTATTCCTTTGTATTTTCAGCATCTTCTCTCCATAATCCTTCATCAATGATGGCCTTCTGTCATCGCACTTGGATGAGGAGAAAATTATGAAATGGATTTTGACCGCATTGTTACTAGCATCATTTGTTGCTCTTAATGCTTCTGCAGGTGTCAAAGTTATTTATGATGATGATAATCGCGTTGAGGTGAAAGAATTTTGGGACCTCAATGCCTTAGGTTTTCATCGCGATATGTATCGCTCTGTGGCGGCCATGATGGAAGAATCTCAAATCGAATATCCTTTGGGCTACACTGGCACGCATATCAAGGTTGTTGCTCAAACTTTGGGTCAAGCCTATGGACTTTGCCCAGGAGAAAGATTTGCCAATCAAATAGTCGCTTCTTCTTGTACTGGATTTCTTATCGATAAAAATGTACTCGTCACTGCAGGTCATTGCGTAGAAGATCAACAAGATTGCGAGCGCAAGGTATGGGTTTTTGATTATCGCGTTGAAAACACTTACAAAGGTGCAGTTTGGGTTCCGCGCTCATCCATGTTTCGCTGTAAAAAACTTTGGAAACATAGACTCGATGACAACAATATGAATGATTATGCAATTATCGAGCTAGATCGTGGTGCGCGTGATAGAGAGCCTCTAAGAATTCGTCGAGAAGGACGTGTTGCTAATGATGCAAATTTGGTGGTGGTAGGACATCCTTCTGGACTTCCCACAAAAATTGCTCCCCGGGCCAAGGTTCGTCGCAACAATGACCCCATCTTTTTCACAACAAACCTTGATACTTTTGGAGGAAACTCAGGTTCTCCTGTTTTCGACTTGAGAACTGGTGTTGTGGAAGGTATCCTTGTTAGAGGTGAAAACGATTATGTGCGCGATTCGCGTCGCCCTTGTATGCGCGTCAACAATTGTAAAGGTGACGAATGTATGGGTGAGGACGTTACTCGCATCACGAATATTTTTAAAAGCTTTTAAGCATATTTTTCAATTCTAAATAAAGGTCTTGTTTCATGGAAATGACCCTCAAAGAGATTCTCATTTTCACAAGAAATAAGGCCTTTTTAATGTCTTTTCTTTCCCATGTATTTGAGTCATTTGATACCGGTCTTGTCGAAGAGGATATTTTCTATCTTGGCCCACTGGGACTGCGAATCCGAGAGCTTGAGGGGGGAGCTTACGCCTCTCATTTTTCAACACTTTTGAGCCTTGAGTCTCAGATCTATACCGTAGAGTTGAATAGCAAAGATCTCTTAGAGGAGATTCGAAGACGAGCTTCTTTTTTCTATTACCGCCATGCGGGAGAATCTCAGGAGCAGCGATCCCAGGTGGAATTTCCTATTATCGAGGACGAGTCAGTTTTTTTAAGTAAAATTGTCGACCCAGATGGTCGCATTTGGGCCTTACAAACCCAAAAACTTGTGTGACGATTTTTATCTAAAATAATGAGCTAACCAGCTTGAGGGCAAATAAAGGAGTATTTATGAAATTAGTTATTGTTGCAGCGATGTTGTTTTCATCAGTGGCCATGGCCAATTGGGATCTTTATGAGCGCGTGCGTTTTCATAATTTTTCAGTAGAAGATACTTATGGTTGTCGCCATATTGCAGATGAATACCATGTTTTCACAAAAGTTATCTCAGAAGATGGCGAGAGATCTTATGATGTTCAGGTTTCTCCTGAAGCATGTAAGAAAATATTAAAAAATGGCATGAAGCTTCGCGAAATGGAAGGAGCTAAGAAAGTTTCAGAAAACAAAGCATATGATGACGTCTACGTTATTGATATGATTGAAATTTCTACTGATGTCGACATGGGTAAAATTATTCGCATGTAGTTTAAATAAGCGCTGTAGTCTCATGCTGCAGCGCGTCTCGTTTTCTTGACATTTCACTCCCTAAGAAGCTAAAACAGACCAAATTTATCAGGTATGAACCTGTAAATGAAATGGGAGAATAATATGATGAAATTTTCTAGCGTTTTATTGGGTGCTTTCTTTGCTCTCAATGCCTCTGCTTCTGTTGTTGCAATCATCGACTCTGGTGTCGACTACAAACACAAAGACTTTGTAAATTCTATGTGGATCAATGCTAATGAAATTCCAGACAACAACCGCGACGAGGACGGAAACGGCTATCAAGATGATATTTATGGTTGGAACTTTGCTAAGCAAAATAACCAAATTATCGACTACAAATACTTAGGAACTTTCTCTGAAGATCCTTATAAGTATTTTGAGGTTCAAGGACGCATGTTCTGGGGACAAACAACAGAAGAAGATAAAAAGTGGCTAGCTTCTAAGCGCGGTGATGAGAAGTTCATGAAAGAAATGGGCATCTTTGGAAACTTTGTTCACGGAACTCACGTAGCGGGAATTGCCATTAAAGATACAGGTTCTAAAATCTTAGGAGTAAAGCTTATCCCAACAGAAGTTGGTGCATATGTAAAATACTATAACTCCGTTCTCAGTAAAATGGAAAGTAAAGGTAAAAAGCCTTCTAGTAGCTTCAAGTTCAAAATGGTTAAGGCCCTTTTAGAAAAACTTGCAGTTCAGCAAATGACCATGATGGAAGAAATTGGAGCTTATGTTGCTGGACATAAGTCAATTGTTGCCAATGGTTCTTTTGGTACAGGCTTTGAACAAGCCAAATCAATTGTTGAGCAGTTCTATAAGAAGGGAACAGATGAAGAGAAAAGCCAATTGGCAATGCACTTTATGAATGCTCTTATCAAAGCAGGAGAAGAGAAATTTGTTGGTGCAGCACCTAATACTCTTTTCGTTTTTGCTGCAGGCAATGAAGGAATGGATAATGACCAGTTCCCAACATCTCCTGCCAATATTCGTGCTGATAACTCTATCACTGTTGCTGCAACTATGGGGCGCGATCAATTGGCCGTATTCTCTTGTTATGGCGCAACTAAAGTCGATGTTGCGGCTCCTGGGGTAACAATTCTATCTTCTATTCCTGGCGATGAATATTTACGCGTCAGTGGAACTAGCCAAGCAGCTCCTTATGTTGCCAATGTTGCGGCCCGAGTGAGAAACACGAACCCTAAGCTTAGCCCTAAAAACGCCAAAGCAATTATTATGGGAACTGTTGATTTTAAAGATTTTCTAAAAGGAAAAGTGATTACAGAAGGTGTGGTAAACCCAAAAAGAGCCGTACGCGCTGCAGAACTTTCTCGTGATATGAATGTCGTTGAGGCAATCAAGCAAGCGAGAAGTGAAGTCAGTGATATGAGAGCACCAAAGATCAATTACATGGTTCCTCAATGGGCAAAAGGTTTTGTCTTTCCTCTTCCCAATATGTTTCGTTAATTCTAAAATAGAAAGTATATTACTTTAAAGAAAATGAAGGCACCTTTCGGGGTGCCTTTTTTTTGGGGGCGGTCATTCTGTGAATGACTGATCTGTATGGAAGAAAAAGCACTTAAGCGACGTTATCGACAAGAAAATGGAGTTTACTGCATTGACCTTAAACTTCAAAATTATCGCCAACTTTTTGATGAACGCGATCCCGCACCTTTTAGGGAGCGTGATTTAGATGATGATGCGGCCGACTACATTATTACGGCCGCGAAAGAGTTTTCTTGGTTTCACAATTTCAAATTAGTCGTACATCTACCTAAACCATCAGCTGGTTTGATTTCTGATGCGACAATTGCTGCGGCCATAAAAAGTTATTTCGTCTATGAAGCAGATATTTCAAAAAAGCGTATCAGCAATTTACTTAAAGAAGGCTACATCTCTTTGGTGATTGGTTTGACCTGTTTGACCACGCTTTTAACTTTTGCTCATTACTTAGATCCAACAGGAGAGAGCAAAAATTCTTTTATAATTATCTTAAGGGAAGCATTACACGTGATGAGTTGGGTTGCTATGTGGCGTCCCACGGGAATCTTTCTTTATGATTGGTGGCCAATGATGATGAATAAGAGATTGTACCAACGCATCGCCGGCCTTGAATACGAAGTCCATCACTACTAAAAGGGAATATCATGTCATCCTCTCCTGAGCTTAAACAAGAACTCGGTCTTCTTGCTGCGGTTTCCGTTGTCATTAATCGCATTATTGGCTCGGGGATTTTTAGAACTCCGGCCCCTATTATGCTTTTGGTGGGGTCGTCGATCCCTTTCTACTCTGTATGGATCATTGGTGGGATTATCACCATTTTGAGTGCACTTTGCTATGCAGAACTAGTCGCAATGATTCCGCGCTCAGGTGGTCCTTACGTCTTTTTAAAAGAAGCCTATCCTCCCTTTGTTACTTTTCTAAGAGGCTGGGCCATGTTTTTTGTTTCAGAAACAGGAGCCATTGTTGCAGTCTCTATTTTCTTTTCCGAAAATTTTATTCGCGCTTTTGGCTTTGAAGAATATTGTTCACCGCTTATTTTTTCTCTGGGCGTTGTCTGGTCATTAACCTTGCTCAACTGCATTGGTGTAAAAATTAGTGGATATCTTCAAATTGTTTTTAGCTTTGCCAAAATTGGAATTTTAGCCTTTATCGCGCTTGTTGGCCTATTTCATATGAAGGATGTTTCCTTGCTCACTTCGACAGTTGATGCCAATTGGTCTTTTTCCTTGGCGACAATTGTTGCCATGGGAGAAGCCTTACGTTACGGCTTTTTTGCCTATAGTGGTTGGGAAGGGACCACTTATGTGGCAGAAGAAGTCAAAAATCCACGTCGTAATTTGCCACTTAGTTTGATAGTAGGGATCTTAGGTGTCATGGCCATCTATATATTGGTCAGTACTGCTTATGTTGCAACACTTGGAGCGAATGCTGTGGCGACTTCTAAGGCCGTTGCTGTCGATGCGATGAGTTCCATCTTTGGGAATTGGGGTGCTGTTTTTGTGGGTGTTGCAATTATGATCAGCACCTTTGGCAATGTTAATACTCAAATTTTTTGCAAGAGCCGAACATGGTTTGCCATGGGAAGGGATGGACTATTTTTTCGTTTTTTTAAATATGTCAGTCCGCGTTTTCATACCCCTAATGGGGCCCTCTTAGGACAGGCTGTCTGGGCAACTGTAATGATTGCCGTGGTGTCCATGGCCGAAAATGCCTATGAGGCGGTTATTGATTACTTTACTTTTACGTCTTCCATTTTCAATATTTTAACGATGAGCACAGTCTGGATACTGCGAAAAAAGTTAAAGGATATGCCACGTCCCTATAAGGCTTGGGGTTATCCTTATACGCTTATTTTCTTACTGGTTTTCTATGGGATTTTTGCTGTGCACACCTTGATCACTGCTTTTATTCCGTCACTACTAGGGCTGTTGCTTACTCTGACTGGTTTTATTTACTATCGCTTTTTAATCTGCCAGAGGAGGCATTGATGAGCTTTTACACTATGACAATGCCTCTTGGGGGAGATTGTGAACTCTAGCTGCAGTCGCTACTTACTAATTTCCTTTCTTTGCGATAAGAAATTTTCAAAATCACGATTTTGCTCTAGTGCATTTAATTCTTCTATTGAGCCATTTGCTTCAACCCATTTTCTGATTTGATCAGTTCCATTGATAATATCGATGGGGAGAAGATTCTCTTCGTATTCATAGGGAGGTTTTTTCCAGGCAAAGTCAGATCCTAAGCGGTGATAAAACTCGCGGCACAAAAACTGTCCTAAGGCCCAAGGGCGGAACACTTTTCGGTCGGTAACATGGATTTGAAATCCGCCACAAGAGATTCCAGCGTGCTTTTGAAAAGTCGGTAAGAAGTTGGTTGGGCGCAGTATAAATCCTTGCAGTCCTTCTTTTTGAGCTTTGGCCATTAACTCAGGTGCCATGGAATAGGGCTCTATTTTTGGATGCCCTACGATTTCTAATGCACGAGTGGTGCCGCGTCCTTCTGAAATATTTGTGCCCTCAAAGAGGACAGTGCCAGGAAAGGTATAACAGCCATCAATCACGGGAAGGTTAGGTGAAGGAAGCACCCAAGGAAGTTTGGTATCTTCATAGCTCATGGAACGCTCCCAGCCTGTCATGGGAATGATTTCCAAATGAGATTTAATGCCACAGAACTTTTCGGCCCAGAGGGCGACCTCGGCCAAAGTTAAACCGTGACGAACAGGCAAAGGATGGCGTCCCACAAAGGATTTAAAATTCATATCGAGAACATTACCTTCCACATCAATGCCATTAATGGGATTGGGGCGATCAAGGATAACAACTTTGATTCCCTGCTCGGCACAGGCTTCCATCATATAGGTCATGGTGTAAATGTAAGTATAGATACGTGTTCCCACATCTTGTAGGTCGATGAGAACTGTATCGATATTTTTAAGCATTTCAGGGGATGGCTTGCGGTCATGAGAATAGAGGCTATGTACAGGCATTTTAAAATAGGGGTGCACAAAGTCGCGAGTTTCGACCATATTATCTTGCACATCGGTGACAAAACCATGCTGGGGGCCAAAAATTTTGACAAGGCGCTTGCCAAATATGCGCTTGAGGGCCGAAGGGGCTATTTCATAATTTTCAGTAACTGAAGGAGAGTGACAGAGAATGGCAATATTGCCCTCTATTTTGTCCTGTAGTTGTTTTTCATTTAATAATCTTTCCAATCCCGTTTTCATGCAAAAATACTCCTCAAAATAACGCGGTGCTCGTAAAAAGTGCGTGGTACCTATGCTAGGATTACAGCATGAAATGGATAATTTTTCTTCTCTTTTTTAGCCTCACGGCAAATTCCCTCAGCGCAAGTGATAAGGTTATACCTAAGCAGCGTTATCTTGAATATTTGCGCCTCAAAAAGCAGGCTTTAGAAGAGAATGTAAAAAACTACAAGGACCGCAGCTATATTCCGCAAGATGTTGCATGTGTAGAAGAAAAACCTTGTTTTATTGTGCCCAAATCCAAGGTGCTCAAAAAAGTTTTTGCACCTCGCGACGATGAAGCTGATGATCGAGGTATTGTGGTTGTGCCTAATATCGAGATTGAAGAAGAAAGAGCTTATCTGGAAAAGGTTAATCAACTTCTTAAAAGCGAAGAGGAGAAACTCAAGTGAAACAATACTTAGACCTAATGAAGAGAGTTTTAGAGGAAGGAACTTTAAAAACAGATCGCACGGGAACAGGAACCAAATCCGTTTTTGGCCATCAAATGCGATTTGATCTCTCTGAAGGATTTCCTCTCGTTACGACGAAGAAATGTCACTTGCGCTCTATTATTCATGAACTCCTTTGGTTTTTAAAAGGTGATACCAATATCCAGTATCTCACTGACAATGGAGTTTCCATTTGGAATGAATGGGCCGATGAAAAGGGGAATTTGGGACCTGTCTATGGGCATCAATGGCGTTTATGGGCCGCGGCCGATGGGAAAACTATCGACCAAATTAAATGGGTTGTTGAAGAAATTAAGAAGAACCCTGATTCGCGCCGCCTTATTGTTTCAGCTTGGAATGTGGGGGATCTAGACAAGATGGCCTTAGCTCCTTGTCATGCTTTTTTTCAATTTTATGTGGCCGATGGGAAATTATCCTGCCAACTCTATCAGCGTTCGGCCGATATCTTTTTGGGAGTTCCTTTTAATATTGCTTCTTATGCTCTTCTTACCATGATGATGGCGCAAGTCACTGGGCTCAAGCTTGGAGACTTTGTCCACTCCTTTGGGGATGCTCATTTGTATTCGAACCATATGGAACAAACTCAATTGCAATTAGGACGTCAGCCTTTTCCACTACCTCAAATGAAAATTAATCCTGAGGTTAAGGATATTTTTGAGTTTAAATTTGAAGATTTCGAACTCGTTGGCTATGAGGCTCATCCTCACATTAAGGCACCTGTTGCGGTATGATCTACTCTATTATTGTCGCCTACGGTAAAGGCAATCGCGTGATCGGCAAAGACAATAGTCTCCTTTGGAGGCTGTCGGATGACTTTAAACTTTTTAAAAGCAAAACCATGGGCCACTGCATGTTAATGGGGCGCAAGACTTACGAATCCATTGGGAAAGCATTGCCAGGAAGAACAACAATTGTTTTAAGTTCGACCCTAGAACTTGAAGAACATGAAAATTTAAAGCTTGCACGCAATTTGACTGAAGTTGAATCCATTGCCAAAGAATGCGGAGAAACAGAGGTTTTTATTTGCGGGGGAGCGAGTCTCTATAATCGCTTTAGCCCCCTGGCTACCAATCTCTATCTTACTGAAGTAGAATGCAATTTAGAGGGAGATACTTTTCTTTGCGACTTTGAGCTAGACCAATATGAGTTAGTCGAAGAACAATCTTTTTCGTCCTCCGAAAAAAATCAATACCCTTTTATTTTTCGTCATTATGCAAAAAAATAAGAACTACATCACTCCCATTGGATATAAAAAGCTATTGGATGAGCAAGAAATGCTTTTAAGGGAAGAGCGGCCAGAGCTTTGCAAGATGATTGCATGGGCAGCAGGAAATGGCGATCGTTCCGAAAATGCAGACTATATTTATGGCAAAAGAAGACTACGAGAAATAGACAAGCGACTGCGTTTTTTAAAGGGAAGAATTGAAAATGCAGTTGTCGTTGACCCTCAGGATACGAAAGGAAAAGGCAAAGTTCTTTTTGGATCTACGGTACGCATTTTAGATGAAGAGGGTGAAGTGAAGTTGTACCATATTGTGGGAGTCGATGAGACTGATCCTTCTCAAGGGAAAGTGAGTTGGCAATCTCCCATTGGCAGGAGCCTTTTAGGTAAGTCCGTAGGGGATGATGTGCTGATCAAAACACCTCAAGGGGAGTTCGAGGTCAGCATTGAGGAGATTTTGTGAAATATTTATTTTTAATGAGCTTATTCATATTAACAGCGTGCTTAGGAAATTCCTCTCGTAGCGTCGATGACAAGGTGATTTATTTTGTTATCCCTGATCGTTTTTTTGATGGAGACAAAACCAATAATTCTCATGTTGATATGAAACGGCATCTGGCCTATCACGGCGGAGATCTTAAAGGTCTGACTCAAAAATTGGATTATATAAAAGAACTTGGCGTTGATACGATTTTAACCACCCCGCTTATGAACAATCGCGACCGTGATTTTTTTGGACATT
>QKCN01000005.1 GCA_003245675.1 Bacteriovoracaceae bacterium
GCCAGGTATTCCAGAAACGAGAAATGATGTCGATAAAAGTTTAGTAACTCGCAATTTTAATGTTCCAACTAAAGTTACAAAGTCCAAAAAACCAAGTGCTGTTCTTGATTCAATGTCTGTTGCAGTTATGGTTGATGGAAAGGAAATCCCTGTTCTTGATGAAAATGGAACGATGGTTTTAGATGATGCAGGAGTTCCACAATCAAAGTATGAGCCATGGAGCGAAGCTGAAATTCAAAACTTCAAAGAAATTGTTGCCTCAACTCTCGGCTTAAATCTAAAAAGAGGGGATCAGATTGTTATCAAAAATATGGAGTTTGTAAGAGAAGACTTTGCTAAAGCAGAGGCCCTTCTTAGAGCAAGAGAAAATAGAGAAATCATTAAAAACCTTGCTAAATATCTGGCAATTGGTGTGATTATTACTCTCTTCTTCTTTATTGTTATTCGCCCATTCATTCAGTGGGTTACAGAAAATACAATTGAATCCATTGAAGACTTTCTTCCTAGAACTTTAGAGGAACTGGAGAATATTCAGGCAAATCAAAAGCTTCCTGGATTAGAAGATGCTCTTCCTACCATTGAGGAAAAGTTGAATCCTGAGAAGGTTGAAGGTAATATGTTAAAAGAGAAGATTATATCTTTGGTTGAGAATAATCCGGGCAAGGCGGCTCAGGTTGTTCACGATATGATTCACTCGGCAGAAAATCATAAAGAAATTGCCTAAAAGAAGAGTGAGGGAGTTTTAAGTGGCCGAAAAAACGCTTGATCCAGAAGTCGAATATGCCCTTTTATCGGGAACCGATAAAGCGGCAATTCTTTTGAGTTCTTTAGGGGTTCAAACCACGCAGTTAATCTTTCAGCATATGAAAGACAATGACGTCAAGCGTATGATCAATGCCATGAGTAACATGACAAAAGCCCCAATCTGGATGGTGAAGAAGGTTTTGCAGGAGTTTTACGAGTCTTTGAACGAAGATATGAGCTTACTTTTCTCCGACAATAGAGGCAGAGACTTCATCGTTAATGCATTAGGTGAGGATAGAGCAAAACAGCTTTTGGGACAAATTGTTGAAGTGGGGCGTGGGAATACTCTTGAGTCTTTAGAGTTGGTTGATACTCGTACCCTTGCTAACTTCTTGATTAATGAGCACCCTCAAACGATTGCTTTAATTATTGCCCATCTTTCTACCGATCGCAAGGTTGAAGTTTTGCGTAAATTACCAGAAGGATTACAGGCTGAAGTTGTGCTTCGTATTGCAAACCTCGACTTTGTTTCCCCTGAATTAATTGCTCAATTGGATGATGTATTGAAAACAGAGCTTTCAACTCTTGGATCAATTGATATGCATCAGCTTGGAGGTGTTGAGCCTATTGCTGATATGTTGAATATGATGGATAAGGCCAGCGAGAAAAATGTTATGGCCCGCGTGGAAGAAAAAGATCCTGAGTTGGCAGAAGAAATTCGTAAACTTATGTTTGTATTTGAAGACCTTGTATTTTGTGATGACCGAGGTGTTCAAGAACTTCTTAAAACTGTTGATCAGCAGAAACTTGTTATTGCCCTTAAAACAGCATCTGAAGAAGTTAAGCAAAAGCTTTTCAAAAATATGTCAAATCGTGCGGCAACTCTTTTGCGCGAGGATTTGGATGCCCTTGGCCCAATGAAACTTTCCGATGTGGAGAAGGGACAACAGGAAATCGTCCAAATGGCAAAAGATTTGGAAGCGAAAGGAAAACTTATTATTTCTCGCGGTGGCGAGGAAGATGCTCTTGTGTAAAAGGATGGCTTAAAAGATGGCCGGTAAAGATAAATATCAAATACACGAATATAACTTTTCCAGTTTCGATGCTGGCTCAGAGGAGGGCGTTGAGGCTTATAAGTTGAAAAATTTTGACTTGAATGAGTTTCCTCGTGATTCCATTCCGGAAAAAGTTGTTCCAGAAAAAGTCATTCGAAGAGAAAGAGAAGCAGAACAAAATTCTGCATTTGCAATTTCCTCCATTGTTAAGAAGTCTCGCGGTTTGATCAAACAAGAGCAGCAAGATTATCAACAGCGAATTCATGACGCTGTTGAGAAGAGAGTTTCAGAACTGCAAGAAACTGCTTTTCAGCAGGGCTATGATGCTGGTGTTGAGAAGGGCTATGAAGATGCTTTACAAGAAGCCATGGCTAAATATGAAGATCAAATTTCCTCTTTTCAGGAGATGATAGCTCAAGTTGTCTCGTACAAAGATGATTTGTTTGAAGTCCAGCGGCAAGATATATTCAAAATGGTTAAAGCTTTGGGCAAATGGGTTGTGAATCGTGAGATCAGAAATGATCAGTATATTGCTGATCTTTTAGAAAAAATGATTTTAGAACTTCATGCTCGCTCTGATCTATTGATCAAGGTTAATGCTGATAACTATGAGAATATGCCTAAAATTTTAGAATTAATTCAGAAAAAAATTGGTCAATTGAGCAATGTCAGAGTGGAAGTTTCTGGGGATATGAAAGCTCCTGGTCTCGTCGTTGAAAGTTCTAATGGTATGATTGACGGCTCTCTTGAGGCTCAATTTTTGAGTATTGACCGTGTTTTTGAGTCCATTGGAATCGAGTAGAGTATGAGCAGACGTGATTTTCAAGAGGATCTCAGCGCATTTTATCACGAGCTGGCCCATACTGATCCTTGTCAAAAAATCGGAAAAATTATCGCCAATCGCGGAATGCTGTATGAAGTCAGTCTTCCTCGTGCCATTTTGGGCAGTAATGTCGAATTTGTGACTGAGATTGGCGATCGTTGTTTAGGCGAAGTTGTCGGGATTGAGGGACATAAGTGTCTTGTTATGCCCTATAAAGATATCAATGGAATTAATTCAGAAACAAAAATATATCTTAAGGATTTAACAACGACAATTAAGGTATCCTGGAATATGGTTGGGCGAGTTTTGGATTTTCAAGGGCGTCCAATGGATGGTAAAGGCCCTATTGAGGGTCCTTATGAGTCACGTTCCATTTATGGAGAAGTTCTTAATCCTCTTGAACGTCCTCCTATTGCAGAACCTATGGATACAGGGATTAATGCAATTAATAGTTTCATTACTTCCGGGAAGGGACAACGGATGGCCATTATGGCCGGATCGGGAGTGGGTAAGTCAGTTCTAATGGGAATGATTGCCAAACATACCAAAGCTGATATTAACGTAATTGCTCTTATTGGAGAACGTGGTCGTGAAGTTTTGGAATTCATGGAGCATAGTTTAGGTGAGGAAGGATTAAAGCGATCAGTTGTTATTGTGGCGACTTCTGATACTTCTGCTTTGATTCGTAGCAAGGCTGCCTATACCGCGTGTACTATTGCTGAATTTTTTAGAGATCAAAATCAAGATGTCATTATGATGATGGATTCCATCACTCGTTTTGCAATGGCCAATCGTGAAATTAGTTTAAGCTCTGGTGAGCCTCCAGGTCAGAAAGGCTATACGCCCAGCGTATTTGCGAAGTTGCCTAAAATTATGGAGCGAGCGGGAACAAAGAAAAATGCAGGATCTATTACGGGCATTTTTACTGTTCTTGTTGAAGGCGATGATATGGATGAGCCAATTGCCGATTCTGTTCGTTCTATTTCTGATGGACATATTGTTTTGAGTCGTGATTTAGCGGCTCGTAACCATTATCCCGCGATTGATGTTTTACGCTCTGTTTCGAGGGTCATGGGGAACGTCGTATCTAAAGAGCACAAAATTGTTGCAGCTCACTTGCGTGACTTGATGGCCGCTTATGCCGAATCAGAAGATCTAATCAATGTGGGAGCCTATGTGAGAGGTTCAAATCCCAAAGTGGACAAGGCTATAGCTGTACACGATCAAATTATTAATTTGGTTCGTCAACAAACAGATGAATGTATGGCAATTGATGAGCTTTTCGATCGCATGGTTGAAATAGCCAGAGAGGCAGAAAGGTCCGTAAATCCTTCTCTATTTGAGACCGTCGAGGAAGAACGAGATGGCCGTTTTGATGTCATGTAGGAGGGGTAAATGAAACGCTATAAGTTTAAACTAGAAGCTGTTTTAAAACTCCGCAAGTTCAAAGAAGAGAATATTAAGCTCGAACTAGGTAAAATTAATCAAGAAATTGATCGCATAGAACATGAAATTGCTAAGCAGAAACAGGATATTGCTGATGGTTATGCATCTCAAGAGGCAATCTTAAAAGAAGGAAGTGATTCTCGCGCAGTTTCCTTTTTTCCAATGTTTTTAGATGGGAAAAAAGCTCATATTGAAAAATTGCAAAATGAGTTATGGATATGGCGTAAAAAATATGAGGCAAAGCGTGATGAGTTGACTCATGCGAGGGGCGAAGTAAAAGTAATGGAAAGCCTAAAAGAAAAAGATATGCTTGCCTTTAAAAAAGAACAGAGCAAACTAGAAAATAAAAAGATAGAAGATATTGTCCATATGTGGCAGCAGTCGAAGGATTAGTCTATGAGAGCTTTAATCTTATTACTTATTGGATGTGCTTTGAGTTCAAGCATATGGGCAGAAGACAAGAAAGTAGCTGCACCGAAGAAGGGGCAAGAAGTAAAAGAGCCAGTCTGCGCAGGGGACGTTTTTGACAAGGCCGTTACTGAACAAGTAGAAAAACAACTCGATCGTCTGCGCAGTAAAAGTGTCGCAAATTTGATGAAAGAAATTCTCGATAAAGAGAAACTATTGCAACAAAGAGAAGAAGAGCTTAACAAGCGCGAAGAAATAATAACAAATAATGCAAAAGAATTAGATGCTAAAATCGTTTCATTTGAAGAACGTCAGAAAGGTATTTTGGGATGCATTCGTGAAAATGAAAAAAATGTACAAGATAGAGTCGACCAAATGGTCAATATTTTCTCCAATATGAAGCCAGTCAAGGCGGCAGAAATTCTTTCCGTGCAAGAAGCGGACATCGCTGTAAAAATTTTATCAGGCATGGATGCGGTTAAGGTATCGAAAATATTCAATCTGATGGATAAGGAAATTTCTGCCCGGCTTCAAAAACAGTACATGGATATGAAAAAATAGGAGAGACTGTCATAGTGACAGAAATATTTGTGAGGATTTTATAAAAGAAAACGCACTAATTAACATTCTTCAAAACAAAGGACAAAGTGCAACTACCGCGCAGACGAAAGCAGTAGTGTCCAATATATTACCGTTGGGTAAAGAAAAAGTTTCCAAACTCACAACTACTAAAAAAGAAAATCTCGATCTTTTTCAAAAAGAATTTGCTAAAGCACAACAGACTAATGTTGAAACTTCTTTGACTAAAGGGAAGGCTAGTGTAGGAAATTCTTTAAATAATGAAAAATCTAGCGTCGTTCAAAATCTCATGGCCGAAAAGAATGCTCTTGTTGATAAAAATGTATCAGGCAAGGCCATGGAGAATATTATTGCTGCTGATTCAAAATTAAATCGTAAGCCTGCGGCTTTGGGGCTTAATGAACTTAATGTTGAGCACTCTCAATTGAAGCAGAAAGTAGCACCTTCTTCTTTGGCGACATCAAATGGAAAAGTTCTTCCTTTTAATGTAAAAACGCAAATGCAAAAGCAGGCTGTTCCAATGCAACAAGCTGGGCATCAAAAGCAGATGAGAGATATTGAAGGGCTTATTGATAATCAAGTTCAAAAAGCAAATGTGGTAGGGATGAAAAATGCTAATCATTCTTACAAAAGTAATAGAGAAGAGTCTCGTTTGATCAAAATGAACAATCAGACGCCAGCCATGCCGCTTGCTAATAATTCAGCTCATCCTGTGCACGCTCAGTCTCACGCACAATCAGAGGTGATGAATTTTTCTAATGGTGAAATGAAGCAGCAGTCTTTGCGTAAAAATACTCTATCTGTTGATAAAGCTAAAAAAGATTTTTCTGATGTGCTTAAAGCGGGTCTAGAAGGGAAAGAAAGTGGAGTAGCTGCCGCATTAGCCTCTTCTTTAGGAACAGCAGAACGTGCATCTGCAAATGGTGCATTGCCTGTGATGGATATTAGTGACCTTAGCAATATTCAGGATCAGGAACAATTGATTGATCAAATCTCAAATTATATTGCTAAAAATTCAGCAATCCATAACGATCGTGTGCAGATGAGTTTTAGACATGAAGCTTTAGGTCAAATTGATTTGAAGGTTCTTGCAGATAAGGCTCAGGATGGAGTTCAAATTCAAATTACTCCGAAACAACTCGATGGCCTAGATTTCTTTGGGCAAAATAAAGAATCTCTTGTTCAGGCCCTAGGGCAAGCTGGAATTAAGGTTTCAGAATTGAAATTAGAGTTTGAAGGAAGTAAAAGCGATTCATCTTTCAATCAAAATAGTGGGCACGGCCAGTCAGAGCAAAGAGGATCTTTTAGAGATCAAGCTCAACAAGACTCACAAAGAAGACGTGAGCTTTGGGAATCTTTCTATAACAGGGATGTCGCCTAATGCCAAACATGGGGATTCCACAAAATTTACAAAGAAAGAATCCCTTTGCTAAAGTTGGGATGGCCCCTCGCAAAAATGACATTGATGCTGACATTTTAGAGAAAGTTACTGGGCAAAGGGCCGTCAATGGCGCGGGCGTAAAATTTGTCGATCGTCAGGCACATAACAAAATGGGAAAGGAAGAGTTTTTGAAGTTGTTGTCTCATCAACTAAAAAATCAAGATCCCATGAATCCAATGGAACAACAAAAATTTACTGCCGAGTTAGCGCAATTTTCGCAGCTTGAACAGATGACCAATATGAATAAGAAACTTGAAAATATGATGGGCAATGCCAATATGGAAGCCAAGTACATGGCCGCAAGTTTTATTGGCAAGCAAGTATTTACTTCTGGTAATACCATCGATTATACAGGTCAAGGGTCTAAAGAACTTCATTTTAATTTGGATAAAGATGCCAAAGGTTTTATGGTTCGCATCCTAGATCAAAATGGAGATGTGATTCGTGAAATGACCAAGGAAGGGGATTTTCTAAAAGGTCCTCAAAATATTTCTTGGGATGGCAAGCAAATGGATCATTATGCTGCAGGTAAAGGTGTATATAGCGTTAGTGTGACTGCATGGGATGAAAATTTCCAAGAAGTCAAAGCAGCGGCAAAATCTTCCGGTCTTGTCAAAGGTGTAAGTTTTGATAATGGCGAAACAGTTTTAAGCCTAGATAGTGGTAGCAAGGTTTTATTGCGTGATGTAGATCGTTTTGAAGCAGCCGCGTCTAATGTGGAGCAAAAAATTCCTACTGGAAACGCGTTAAGAAAATATGGTAAAATGGTAAATGAGTATGAGTAAGGAAGTAAATAATCTCCTCATTCCTAATGTATCCAAGGTTGGCGGTAGTAAACCGGCTAAGGTGGATAAAAATAAATTAGGGATTGGACAAGAGAGTGAGTTTAAAGACCTCCTTAGTAAACAGATTGAGCATACTCAAAAAGAACATGGCGTTCGTCTCTCTACCCACGCCGCGAAACGTTTAAGCGAAAGATCGCTAGACATGGATGGGGGAGAATTTTTTAAAATAAAAAATGCCATGACTAAATTGAGAGATAAGGGAAGCCAAGATTCTTTAGTGATAACAGGAAAAGCGGCTTACATTGTCGATGTTAAGAATAATACAATTGTCACCGCCATTGATAAAAATAAAATGGCAGACAATGTTTTTACGAAAATTGATTCCACGATATTCGTGGACTAACTTAGGGGTTAGTAAAATACGTATGTAAAATTGTAGTTGATACTGGTAGTTGGCTGGTCCTTTCCGGAAGCCTTTTTGAAAAGCCTGTCGTTGTTTTTCAAACCCAGTTATCGATGAAAAGGTCTAGGAGGGACTATGGGTTTATTGAGTTCACTTAACACTGGTGTAACTGGTCTTCGTGCAAGTGGTGATGGTATGAATGTTATTTCCAATAACATTGCCAATGCCAACACTGTCGGTTTTAAATCTTCCAGAGCGGAATTTCAAGATTTGTTATCTCGTGCCTTAAAAGGTATCGATGGTGGTGATCAAATTGGTTCAGGGGTAAAGCTTTCACACGTAACTGGTCTTTTTAATCAAGGAAACATTGCTCGTACAGAAAGTCTCACCGATGTGGCACTTAATGGTAATGGTTTCTTTGAAATCGATGCACCTTTTGGTAAAGCCTATACTCGTGATGGCCAATTCCACTTTAATAAAGATGGCGAATTAACTAATGGTGATGGCTATCAAGTCGTT
Source organism: Bacteriovoracaceae bacterium (assembly GCA_003245675.1). Taxonomy (GTDB): domain Bacteria; phylum Bdellovibrionota; class Bacteriovoracia; order Bacteriovoracales; family Bacteriovoracaceae; genus SZUA-425. Next base: position 8,204 of record QKCN01000005.1, read on the forward strand.
GGCTTCCAAGCTAATGATGATGGAACAATCACAAATAAGAGTGGACCAATCAAAATTGGTAATACTACAGTCCCTGCTACAGCAACTCAAAAAGTTGGTCTCGATATGAACTTGGATTCAAGAGATATTCTTATGAAGTTTGATCCTGCTAAAGCTGATAAAACTTCTTCTTATAACAATAGCGTAACGGTTTATGACAATATCGGAACGGCACACATTGTAACAATGTACTTTAATAAAACAGCAGACAACGTATGGGAATACCATGCTATGGTTGATGGCAAAGAAGCCGCTGGTGGACAGCAAGGTGTGCCTGTCGAAATGGCAACAGGAACTTTGCGTTTCAATGATAAAGGGCAACTTCAAGAAGAAATCACTGGCAATAATTCTTTTAACTTTGCCAATGGTGCAAAACCTGATCAAAAAATTGATTTCAACTTTGGTAAGTCAATTGTTGAAGGTGGAACTGGATCAGAAGCAACAACACAATATGGTTCTCATTCTTCTATCGCACGTCAAACACAAGATGGTGGTAGTGCGGGAACTTTGGCAAGTTTGTCTTTCAATGATGACGGTGTTCTTTCTGCGGTTTACAGCAATGGTATGACTCGTTCTCTTGCTCAAGTTGCGATTGCTAAATTTGAAAATAATGAAGGTCTTTTCCGTGTTGGCAAAAATATGTTCAAAGAAAGCCGTGCATCTGGCCAAGCTGCTCTTGGTAAGCCAGGCGATGATGGCAGAGGTGAAGTACTTGCTAAATCGGTTGAGCTTTCTAACGTGGATATGGCAGAAGAGTTTATTAATTTGATGAACTCTCAAAGAAATTTCCAAGCTAATACCAAAACAATTTCAACAGCAGATAAGATGTTGCAAGAGGTTTTGAATATTAAGCATGCTTAATAGCGTAAATTAAGCGAAAAAATAAATTCCTACCTAAGACCAAGAGAGGCTCTTCCCTAAGGGAGCCTCTCTTCTATATATTCTCCATATTCCCTTTCTTTTTTACAGTCCTAAAGTGAATGCATTGTGCGCTGCGTTATTTTGTAGTATAAAACACCCATGAAAAAGTTATTCTCTCTTGCGTTCCTTATTATTTCTTTTGTTATTTCTGCTGGTTATGCTGAAGATTCTTTGCGCTGTCCCGGGGATCGAACTCATCAAATCTTATTGACTTTTGATGATGGACCTCATGTGACTCGCACTCCTCAGGTTTTGAATGTGCTCCGCGAGCATGATGTCAGGGCCCTTTTCTTTGTCAGTGGTTCGTCTGCTTTAAAGTCAAGTCATGACAAAGTGAGAGTGATTTTGGAGAGAATGAAAAGGGAGGGACATCTTATTGGCTATCATGCTTTTGAACATTGGCCCCATGGTTCAATGATGAGTCATGAAGCTAATTATATCTATCGCTATAACTCTGGTGTGGTTAAAAACGAGGATGAAATGCCGAAAGTGAGCGACACCTATAATTATAAACGCATTTCAAATGATTATATTTTGCGCAATCTTTTTCGAGGTCTCAATGAGACATTTTTGAATGAGTACGTGGGACCTTTTTTTCGTCTTCCTTATGGCGATGGTGCCGATAACAGTGCGATTAAAGAAAGCATTGAGCAGCGAGGTTTTCGCAGCATTCTATGGGATATGGATAGTTTGGATTATATGAGTCAGCAATATACTTTTAGTGAACGTGTTGTCAAAGTTCAGCAAAGTCTTTGTCGCAATGGTGGTGGAATTATTTTAATGCATGATATTCAGCCCCATACACCTAAGGAGTTGCGAGAGTGGATTCGTTTAATGAGGGACGCTGGACACGAGATTGTTGGTCCTGAAAAAGTTCGTTATTTTGTAAAATAATTAGCGGCTAAGTTCAAAAGCATTTTTAATTCTACTCTTGATCTTTTTATGAATTTCTTTCCAGCTTTCTTTGAAAGAATCCAGCTCTTCTATGTAATCTTTGATTTTAATGCCTTCCGATTCGAGGGAAAGTCGATGGCTGCGTCCCAACGCATAGGCTTCATCCAAAATAACGTGTTCTATTTCCTTGGCATCCTCTAAATCGGCTATTCTAATTCCTTTATTTCCTTCCCAGCGATAGCGCAGTAAGTATTCTTCCCCATCAATTTTAATAATATGGTAAGCCTCATCAAATTGATCTTCTAGGAGGATCTGTTTGACTGCACTAAGGCGTTCTGTTTGGCTTGCATAATCTTGGGCCCCCTGGAGAGGGAAGCTCGAAGATTTTCCTACACTTTTGAGTTCTATCCACACTTGTTTTCCATCTTGTAGCGCCGCTATTTCAAAGCGCTTCATGCCAAAAGATCCGCCAGCTTCTTTGATAAAAACATAGCTATCTGTAATTTCAAAAGGAGCTTCATTAAAAAAGTTATAAAGTTTGCTGTAAACGGATTCGCTTTCTTGAGCAGTGAGTGCGCGAAATGGTTCTTTCTTAACCAGAAATTTTCCTGCTGCAGAAACTTCTTCGGGATCTAATGTTTTGCCTGCTTTTAGGGCCTTTGCTTTGAGCTTTTGAACCTGTTTGGACCATTCCCAATTTTTGTCTTTAAGACCATCTTGGTAGGCATCGATAAATTTACCAAAAGAGAAATCCTTTTGCACAACATCAGCTGAAACAGCTAAGCGGCTGACATCTCCAAAAATTGGCCCATGGGCAACATCATCAAAGTCGTTGACGTAAAAGCGAGCAATGCCTTTTTCTCCCCAAATAATGCCGAAGTTTTCCATGTGAGCGTCAGTTAGCATGAGACCTTTGAATTTAAAAATCTTTGAACTGGCTGCCACTTCGTTTAGTTGGGCAAAATAGTAAGGAACGAAGGCCCGGTAAAAGGCATGGGTATCTGGAGCATTTGCTAATCTTTTGAGAAGAAAGCTTTCACTTTGTTCGGGATAGAGGACACGCAAATTTTTGATTAGCTCTTCTTTCGTACTTTCTTTGGGATTAAAGGATGAAAGCCAATGAGAACAGGCAAACGCTGTTGAAAGTAGTCCAACGAGCAAAATCAAGCTAAGGAATGGGTATTTAATTGCGATCATCATTTCTATAGTTCTTATCGTAAAAATAGAAAAAATATGAATAAACCTCGATTAAATAACTAATATCAGGGAAGAAATTTCCGAGAAGCTGCCACACCCAAAATGAGTCTTTTTTACAGGGTCGGGCTTTGCAATTGACGGCCCTGTAAGAATAGTCATATACAATTTGTTTATTCAGCTAATGATATGAGTAAAATTAACCATTTGCCGTAAGGAGGAAACAATGGCCGATGCATTAGGAATGATTGAAACGAGAGGATTTGTTGCTATGGTGGAGGCTTCTGATGCCATGGTAAAAGCTGCTCGCGTTGAGTTAGTAGGTTATGAAAAAATTGGAGGCGGTTTTACAACGGCCATTATTCGCGGTGATGTTGCTGCTGTTAAAGCTGCTACAGAAGCTGGAGTGCGTGCTGCTGAAAAAGTAGGCGAGCTTGTTTCTGTACATATCATCCCAAGACCCCATGACAACATTGACGCCGTATTGCCTTTAGGTCGTGCCGAAAAAGCAAAATAGTTTCCTCAATAAATAGTTAAGAACTTGAGGCTTCGCCCTCAAGTTCTTTTCTTTTCGTGGAAAACGGAGGGTGTCATGCAATTAGGAAAAGTAGTGGGAACAGTGGTTTCCACTAAAAAAGATGAAAAACTAGAAGGCTTGAGAATGCTCATTGTTCGCAATATGAATGGACAGGCAGAGCTCCTTGATAGCTATGTGGTTGCCATCGATTCCGTAGGTGCAGGTGTGGGTGAAGTGGTGTTGTGGGCCGGTGGAAGTTCTGCTCGTTTGACTCGTCAGACTGAAGGGAAACCCGTCGATAGCATTATCATGGCTATTGTGGACCAAGTGGAAATCGAAGGATCAGAAAAATACAGAAAATAATTTCGGATAAAGGCCAAAATCATGAAGATGTCAGAAGATCAGATTAACTCCATTGTAGACCGCTTAGTCGCTGGAATCAAAAGAGAGGAAGGGGGAAAGGCTAAGATGGTGGAAAAGAAAGATAGTCCTGTTCAGCCTGCGCCACAAACAGTGGCATATAATGGTTTGATGGGCTCCTTTCCAGATGTGGATTCTGCGATTGCTGCCGCTAAAGCGGCTTTTGAAGAACTGAAGACGATGACAGTGGAATTAAGAAAAGAAATGATTGAGGCGATTCGTCAAATTGCCCGGGAAAATGTCAAAGAGCTTTCTTTGATGGCCCGGGAAGAGACGGGATTAGGGCGCTACGAAGACAAGATTAAGAAAAATCTTTTGGCCATTAATAAAACTCCGGGAGTGGAGGATTTAGATCCCATCGTTTTTACTGGTGATGATGGTTTGACGCTTTTGGAACGCTCCCCTTTTGGTGTTATTGGGAGTATTACTCCTTGTACCAACCCATCTGAAACAGTGATTAATAATGGAATTAGTATGCTGGCTGCAGGAAATTCTGTTGCTTTTCATCCTCATCCTTCGGCCAAAAAAGTCTCTGCCTATACTGTTCATCTTTTGAATAAAGCAATTATGGGAGTAGGCGGACCTTGTAATGTTTTTACGACCGTTGCTAATCCCACAATCGAGTCGGCGCAAAAATTAATGGTTCATCCTTCTATTAATTTATTGGCCGTTACTGGTGGGCCGGCCGTCGTAAAAACGGCCATGAAGTCAGGGAAACGCGTTATTGCAGCAGGACCTGGAAATCCACCCGTGGTCGTGGATGAAACTGCGGATATTGATAAAGCGGCTCGCGATATTGTAACGAGTGCGAGTATTGATAACAATATTATCTGCGTGATTGAAAAAGAAATTATCGTCGTTGAATCAGTTGCAGAAGAACTCAAAAAAGCATTGGTCAAATATGGTGCGGTGGCACTCAATGCTTACCAGACGAAACGCTTAGAACAACTTATTGTTGTTGATGGTCATCCCAATAAAAATTTTGTGGGAAAAGACATCCAAGTCATTTTAAGAGAAATTGGAATGGAAGTTGATGAGAGCAAGCGCATTTCTATCTCGGATGTGGGGGGAGATCATCCTTTTGCCACGATTGAACTTCTAACTCCGGTTCTTCCCTTTATCAGAGTGAAAAATATAGATGAGGCAATTGAATTGGCCTTCAAATTGGAAGGAGGCTGTGGTCATACTTCGGCCATTCATTCCAAAAATATAGAGAACATGCATCGCATGGCCATAAAGATGAATACTTCTATCTTTGTCAAAAATGGTCCTTGCCTTGCGGGATTGGGCTTCGGCGGAGAGGGGCCTACTTCGTTTACGATTGCTTCGCCAACAGGTGAAGGGGTCACCACTGCTCGCCATTTTACGCGAACTCGTCGTTGCGTATTGAGTGGCTTTTTTGGATCACTATAATGGTTGTAGAAAAGCTAGAAGATATTATTCAAATTGTAAGAGATGCCGGTGTTATTGGTGCCGGTGGAGCGGGGTTTCCCACTTACGTAAAACTCCAAGTAAAAGTTGAAATCGTATTGGCCAATGGTAGTGAATGTGAACCTCTCTTACATACAGATAAGGCTCTCCTAAAAGAGAATGCCGCAAAAGTTTTAGAAGGCATGAAAATTGTCATGCAAGTGACAGGAGCTCAAGAAGGTATTATTGCGATCAAGGGATACTATAAAGATGTAGTTGCTGCAGTTGAAAAAGAATTGAGCGCTTATCCCAATATTCGTCTTCACAAACTAGAAAATTATTATCCCGCAGGGGATGAGTTTTTAACTGTCTATGATGCGACAGGAAGAGTGATCCCCGAAGGCGGTTTGCCTTTGAGTGTCGGAGTCGTGAATTCTAATCCTTTGACCTATGCTCAAATAAAAGATGCACTAGATGGAAAACCTGTTACCCACCGTATGATTACAGTGGCAGGTGAAGTTGCCCGTCCTATTGTGATCGAAGCACCACTTGGTATGAGCTATCGTGAGCTTCTTGAAAAAGCAGGCGGTGTGACTTGTGATGAGTATGCAGTAATCGATGGTGGTCCAATGATGGGAAAATTGGTTGCGGATCTCGATAATGGAATCGGTAAAACCAGCAGTGGATTACTTGTTTTACCGGAAGATCATTTTATTGTTCGCATGCGCAAAAAAAGTATTGGTGAAATGGTTCGTCTGTCTAAGGCGGCTTGCTGTCAATGTTTTCGCTGCACCGATCTTTGTCCACGCAATCTTTTGGGGCATGAGCTTTATCCTCATATGACCATGAGGACAATTGATTATAATATGGTAGAACCATCGCAGCATATCACTTCAGCCTTTCTGTGCAGCCAATGTGGTATGTGTGAATTGATTGCTTGTGATTTTATGCAGCTTTCACCTCGCAAGGTTTTTGCCGAATATCGTAAGCTTTTGGCCAGCAAGGGTATCAAAAATCCACATCAGCGTAAGGGCTTTGATGTGCGCGAGTCATATGAAGATCGCAAAGTTTCTATCCCTATGGTTCTCAAAAAATTAGGCTTAGAAAAGTATAAGCTTCCTTATCCTGAATTGATGGCAAAAGTATTGAAATTATCTAAGGTGCGTTTGCCGATTCGAAGCCACATTGGTGCACCTGCTCAGGTCTTGGTAACCTTAGGGCAGAAAGTGATGATTGGTGAGCTTGTGGCCCAAACGGAGAAAAATTCATTGGGAGCGAGCTATCATGCTTCCATTGCCGGAAGTGTGACGGATATAACAGATAGCTATATTGAAATATTAGGTGATTTAAAATGAAAAAACCGGCATTAGGACTTATTGAATTTAAATCAGTTGCTCGTGGAATTGCGACGACTGATGTTATGGTCAAAAAGTCAGACATTAATATTTTGGCAACTCATCCTACTTGTCCCGGTAAATATATGGTGCTGATCGGGGGAGATGTTGGAGAAGTGGAAGCTGCCATGAAAGCAGGAGTTGCTTTTGCCGGAGATCTTTTGATTAACGATCTTTTTCTTCCTTTAGTGAGTGAAACAGTTATTCCTGCAATTACGGGAACTGCTCAAATTGGAGAAATCAAATCTATCGGGATTATTGAAACTTTCTCCATTGCTTCTGCGGTTCAGGCGGCAGATATTGCGGTAAAAACAGCCCCTGTGGAATTAATTGAAATTCGCTTGGCCAATGGGCTAGGGGGGAAAGCATACTTTGTATTTACGGGAGAGCTTTTTGATGTGGAAGCAGCCCTAGAAGCGGCTGGTGGTTTCGTAAAGAAGGATGGCCTACTTGCCTGTCAGGAAGTGATTGCATCTCCTCATCCTGATCTTTTAGCAAAAGGTTTTTATTGGTGATTATATGAAATTAGCAAAAGTAATTGGCACTGTGGTTGCCACCCAAAAACATGAAAGTCTAAAGAACACGCGGCTGCTTATGATTCAGCCTCTGGATGATGATCTAAAGCCTGTGGGCAACCAACAAGCGGCAGTTGATACTGTTTCTGCAGCGCCTGGACAACTCGTTTATATTACTTTGTCAGTAGAGGGGGCCATGGCCTTGGATGTTCCTTTTGCTCCAGTTGATGTGGTGATTACAGGGATTGTGGATGACGTCAATCAAGAGATGAATGAGATAGTTAACAAAACAAAGATTTTTGTGGAGGACAAATGATTTTAGCGCGCGTTAAAGGCAATGTGACTTCCACGGTAAAGCATCCTGCCTATGTCGGAAAAAGTTTGATGATCGTTCAGCCCATTAATGAAAAGGGTGAAGACAAAGGTGCTTCTTTTTTAGCCTTCGATAATGCAAGCGCAGGTGCTGGAGATGTTGTATTGGTCTCTCAAGAGGGAAATACCGCTAGACAGCTTTTGGGGGGGAAGAAAGATCCCTTTCATGCTGTGATTATTGGCGTTGTTGATCAGGTTGTTAGAACAAAAGAGATATAATTTTAAAATAGCTAAGGAGTCGTTATGAGTAAGGACATTAAAGATTTAGATGATGTTGTTGAGGCAATTTCAAAAAGAGTTGCTGAAAAATTACAAGAGAAGGAAGGTGTGGAGAAAACTTTTGGTTTGACGACCATTAAAGTTCCAACTTCGAAACGAAAGTTTTATGCCGATGATGAACCAAAGAGTGCAAGTCGTGCTGGAGAAACAGTTGATTATAAATTGGCCGGTATGATTGATCATACTCTTTTGGCCCCTGATGCTTCAAAGTCAGAACTGGAAACAGTTTGTAGAGAGGCAATGGACTATAATTTTTGCACCGTCTGTGTGAATTCTTGCAATATCCCTTATGTCGCATCTTTGTTGGCCGGTTCTTCTGTTAAGCCGATTGCCGTTATTGGTTTCCCTTTAGGAGCAGCAACGACACAGGCAAAAGTTTTTGAAACAAAAGAAGCTGTCAGTGCCGGAGCAAAAGAAATCGATATGGTGATCAATATCGGTGCTTTGAAATCCAAAGACTATGTCACTGTATGTGATGATATCAAGGCGGTTGTTGATGCCGCTAAGCCATATCCCGTCAAAGTTATTTTGGAAAACTCTAAGCTTACTCAAGATGAAAAAATTATCGCTTGTGCTCTTTCCAAAACTGCCCGTGCTGCTTTTGTAAAAACGTCTACTGGTTTTGGTGGCGGTGGAGCAACTGCCGAAGATATCGCTTTGATGAGAAAAATTGTGGGCGAGGATATGCAAGTGAAAGCTTCTGGAGGTGTGCGTAGTCGTGAAGACGCGGATGCGATGATTAAAGCGGGCGCTGATCGTATTGGTGCTTCGGCTTCAGTGGCAATTGTAACAGGTAAGAAAAGTAATTCATCATACTAAGTAGAGAGGAGACCAAAATGGCCAAGAAATTTGATTTAAGAACTTTGACTTTTATTGACAGCTTACAGCCTCAATTGGCCCAGTTTATCGCTAAGGATAATCGTGTTTACGATCCTGCGGAATACGACTCTGCCTTAATGATTGAGATTGCTCCCGCAATGGAAATTCATTCTATGATTGATATGGCACTAAAAAACACTGCCGTTCGTCTAGGAACTGTTGTAACCGAAAGGGTTTTTGGTTTGATGATGGTTCAGCACAAAGACCAAGGTGAAGTAAAGGAGGCCGCTCGTGCCGTTTTACGCGAAACTGGTCTCGATGAAAATGACCGCGCAACCTGTGAAATTTTGACGAGTAAAATTATTCGTGGAATTGAACAAGACCATGCCATTATGTTTACTGGCGAAGCTCGTGGCAATATGGTGCTATCCGGTGAGTCTGTTCATATTATGGAAGTCACTCCTGCGGCATATCTAACAGTTGCCTGTAATGAAGCCTTAAAAGCTGCTAATGTAAAACTCGTTTCGATTAAGCCTTATGGTGCTTCTGGACGTTTAGTCATGAGTGGTTCTGAAGCAGAGATTGATTGTGCCGCAGCCGCAGCAGAAGCAATTTTAGAAAAACTCAATCAAGCAAAAAAAAGTAAGTCGGGATCACAACTTTCTTAAAAATAGGTTTATAAATGGGCAATCGACGCGATTATTTAATTTCAGAGCTGGTCAAGTTTTGTGGAAAGCTTGACCAGAAGGGATTTGTCGCTAATCACGATGGTAATCTCTCTGTTCAATTTGAGGAAAGTCTTTTGGCAACTCCAACTGCAGAAGCCAAGGGCTTGATATCCAAGGATATGATTATTACTTTGGATCAAAGTGGGAAAAAAATTGCGGGAGTGGGCAACCCTTTTTCTGAAATATCTTTACACATTGCTTGTTATCGAGCACGTCCTGATGCGAAGGCCGTCGTTCATGCCCATCCACCTTGGGTTACGGCCCTAGGTCTTGTGGGGAAGTCAGTTGATATTGAATTGCCTGAAGGCATTGTTTCTTTGGGGGATTCTGTTCCTTGTGTGGAATTTGCTATGCCAGGGGATAAGAGCAATGACGATATTATTTATCGTGCACTTCAAGAAACTGATACTTTTCTTATGCCCGGCAATGGCATTATTTCCATTGGGGATACCTTGGAGCAAGCTTATCTGAGAATTGAATTGGCCGAACATATTGCTCACATGAATCAGCTTGCTTCTCAAATGGGACAAATTCATCGCCTGACGGCCGAACAAAGAAAATCTCTTTTAGAAAAAAGAAAAAAAGGTGGGCTTGGGCCCCAAGCGCGTTTGGGAACAAGTCCTTCTGTGGTCAGTCATGCTAAAAAAGAAGATCCTTTGCGAACTTTGATCGAATCAGAAATCCAAAACTTTTTGAAAGGAAAATAATAGCGATGAGAACACCTTTAATTGCGGGTAATTGGAAGATGCACATGAAAATTGCCGATGCTTTGGACTTGGTAACAGGTTTGCATTATGGGTTAAGAGGTGCCAAAGCTGAAGTCGTAGTGGCTCCTCCTTTTACCGCTCTTTATCCTGTCGCTCAAAAATTAGAGAATTCGTTTATCGATCTTGCCGCTCAAAATATGCACTATGAGAACAAAGGTGCTTTCACCGGAGAAGTCTCTTCCGATTTTCTGACTGACCTTGGGGTGCATTATGTTATTTTGGGACACTCTGAGCGTCGCGAGTATTTTGCCGAGACAGATGAGATCATTAATAAAAAAGTTTTGAAAGCGCTTGAGGCAGGGCTTAAACCCATTCTGTGTGTGGGCGAAAGTTTAGAGCAAAGAGAGCGTGGTGATGCTTTTAAAGTTATTGGGAATCAATTGGGCAAGAATCTCAATGGATTTCCCTTAGATGCTCCACTGGTTATTGCCTATGAACCCATTTGGGCCATTGGAACGGGAAAAACAGCTTCCACTCAAGAAATTCAAGATATGCACCAGTTTATTAGAGCTTTTGTTGGTGAATTTTTGGGGAATTCTTTGGCGCAGGAAACTCGTATTCTCTATGGTGGTAGCGTAAAGCCAGATAACGCCAAGGAAATTTTAGGACTTTCGGATGTTGATGGAGCCTTGGTGGGGGGAGCGTCCCTTAAGGTTTCTGATTTTTCTCAAATCGTAAATGCCGCGAAATAACGAAAATTTAAGTTATAGTTAATACAAACTGAAAGACATTTAACTACTTGTAAAAACTATAGGATTTTAGACTTTGGCTTGAAGAATTTCATGAATCGTTTATTGTGTATGTTCTTTTAGTGGAGGCATACATGAAAACCTATTTTGTTTTGATAGCAATCTTCTTTTCTCTTTCATCCTATGCTTACGATAACTACTTAAAGATCTTTGTCATAAAGCCTATTGATCCAATTGATTGGTCTTCTCCTCGTTCATTGAGTATTACTTCAGGAATTAATTCTGCTTTGCGCGAGGATTTCGCTCCTATTGGGCATTTTGCAGTAGAGGTCAATTGTGCTGCTAGCAATGAATTTGGTGTTCACCGCATTTTAACGGGCATGGAACGCAAAGATAAAGCTGCTAGCCAGAAGATTGTAATGGATAAAAAGTTGGGGCTAGGGTCTTTAACTTATGATTTTGAAGGGGCCCTTCAATCGCGCCAAACTGTTCGTTCTGAAATTCGTGCGGCAAGTTTGAGTGGTAGACTAAAGACACTTCTAGTACCAACTTCTCCTGAACGCTGTCAGCAAATGCTTGATTTTGTTGGTTCTTGGATTCGAAATGGCTCTTTTAGAATTTATGGTGGAGGCAAAAATACTGAGCAGGGGCAAGGGGCAGGTTGCGCTGATTTTGCGATGACTTTGTTTAAGATTGCCACAGATCTTTTTATCCCTGAGTGGCATGTGAAAATTAAAGTGCCTACGCGTTTGATAGGGGATGGCGAAAATAAAAAAATTCCATTTATCTCTTTGGCCGACGAAGGCTCTTGGGCCAAGCCAGATGAAGAATCGATGGATTTTACAATCGCAGATACGAATTTGGTGACTGATTGGATTGAGGAGAGAGTGTCCTCTAACAACTATATTTTTAGTGAACATATTTTTCATTGTGGCTATGTCTCTGCTTTTGAAACGAGCTTGGAGCAAGCTTTGACGGGGCAGATTTCTAAGCTAAAGCCACATAAAACAAAGGCTTTTCGCTACAGTTATTTAGAAAATGTCGATGAACAGGCTTATTGGGATATGATTGAAAACCATTGGTATAGTATTTTCTAAATTCCGAAATGGATAATGTGACTTCTTTGCAAAAGCACTAATAAAATTAGTGAAATATCCGAAAAGCTAGGATGCGTATCTTTCTTATTTTAGTCTTTTTGATTTTTTCTTTTAACTGTTTGGCCCAGCTCAATCGTTATAGAACTTTTACCAATACTCAAAACGTGGCAGAGGAAAATACTATTGATTTGGGTGTTTCTATCGTCAATGATGTTCCTGGAAAAGCTTATCGCTATCTCAAGCAAGACCGCTTTAGTGGGGGAGATATGGCCACCGATGATGTGGGACTAACTTGTGGTCACAGCTTTCATTTTCAAACCGATCGTATTGAAAAACTCAATGGCGTAAAGTTTGTCTTTGTCTATGGACGAGAGCTTTACTCTAAGCAGCCAAATCCCGACATTAAGTCCAATACGAGTGAAATGAGCGGACATGAATATCGCAAGACCAATTTGCAAAAATACTTTTTGCCTGATACTCGCTATATATTACAAAACAACTTCATCAATAATTACGCCAGTGTCTATATTTATCTCCCTTTAAAATTCAAAGAAAAGAAGAATTTAGAAGCTGATATTATTGCGTCTGTGACTCGTGGTTGGAATAGTATGAACAAGCATTATGAAGTTCAGGATCTATATCATGGCGCCTTAGGTGCTGCTCCTGTTCCTATCGTTATTGAAGATAACGAAATGAGTGATGTGAATGTCATTCAGCGCTATTGGCAATTGTCTGGCGGGGGGCAAATTGAGGCTAGTGATGATCGCCAAAAAAACTGTGTGCGTTTTACGGCGCTGGCAGGAGTGGGTGATACAAGTATTCAAGAACTGTTCACCAATTTAGATATGTTCAGCAATTTCTATATTGGGGCGGAGAAAAAATGGAAGGTACAGCTTGGGACAGGGATGAATCTCTATTTGAGTAGTGATAATTTCTCTCGCGACCGTAAAGCTTCAGCCGTGTCTCCTCATGCTTGGTTTCAAGTGGCAACTCCTGTGATGAAATTGCATCTTGATATGTCTTATAGTTTTGGGGAAACAGGTGATTTTTATACTGATGGAGACCCCGAGGATAAAGGCAAAGATGTAATTGCCAATGTTACTCTTAGTTTCCCTTTGGTGCGCACAAATAGAAAATGCTCGATAGGTAAGAACGCTAAATAGAAGAGAGAGAGGCACTTTGAAGTGCCTCTTTTTTTTTGAGGATGAAAGCTGAATTAGGCTCCATTAAGAATCGCTTGAGCAATGCCGCCGTAAGTGGAATGGCCCCAAAAAACAACTTCTTTATTTTTAAGGGAGGATGGTGAGGGGGTTTTCTTTTTATCGAGTCCTTCTAGAAAGAGTTCTAAATTTTTTAAAAGAGCAGTATAGACCTTTTTGTCTTCACTGCTCATCCAGACTTTTTTGATCATGAGTCTATTTTCTTTTTTCACTTCCTTTGTGAAATAGTTGGCAACAATGCCTGTGCCAATATCTTTTAGTTCTGATTTTATTTGCTCCTCTTCTTGGAGTTTGGAAAAATCTTTATCAGGAGCGAGCGTATAATTTCCATTTTTTAGTAGAATATATTTTTCTTCCAAGAGTTGTGAAAGGCTGTTAAAAGTGACAACTGGTTCTAAGCCTGTATCAACCATAATTTCTTCTAAGGTTTGTGATTTTTTGTTGAGTGATTCAAGTACCATGCGTTCAATAACTGAAAAAAACATAATGACTCCTCTTATTATTTAGGCTTTAAAAATTATGCAAACTGTAGTCTTTCTTTGAGTTTCAAAAGATGAAGTTCTCTTTTCATTTGAGCAATTAGCTTATCGAGAACTGTTGAGTTAAGTTTGTCTGCGCATTCCTCTGCCATGTGGAGGAAGCTGGAGAGTTCTTCTCCTTTTTCTTGGTTCAAAAGTTCTTGAATGATTCTGAGTTCTTTTACTTTCATTTCAGATCCATTCAATAAACGATGCATGCGTGTTAGTTGAATTCCTGTTTCTTTGGACATTTCACGGAGTCCAAAGTGGGGACGAGCTTGGCGATAGGCTTTGAGTAGGTTGCTTTGTACTTTTTCCATAACACTGACTCCCGTTTTCATTCTAAGATGATCGCCTATATGCAATGGCAATGCCAAAATACTCTGGCGCTAAGGCCTTGAAAGTTGGGTGTGTTTGTTATGAAACCGTTCCAAATATGGAATTAGTTGTTCTGTATTTGGAACAATTGGCGTGTCAACCAATAGGAGAAGAAGAGAGCAAGTAGCGTAAAAATCAGACTGAGAAAGATATAAAGAATTGCCAGGGAATTTTCTCCCTTTCTGAAAAGATTGAAAATTTCTACAGTAAAGCTAGAAAAGGTTGAAAGACCACCACAAAGACCAGTCAATAAAAGAAGTTTGGCAGAATTAGAAATCCCGTTAATTTCTATTAACGCGATGAGAATTCCAGCTACAAATGAGGCTAAAACATTGGCCGTCCATGTGCCTAAAGGAAAGCCCCAAGCGGGGTATCGGGCCATGAGTAGTTCTGTGGCATAGCGTAAAACGGCACCTGTTCCGCCTCCGCAGAAGACGAGGAGCACATTGATAAGATGTGGAAATTGCGTTAGGTTCATAAGACTAATGTAATGGAGGTGATGGTTTATGGCAAGTAATGCTCGTTGGATTCTAGTAAGTAATCGAATGCCCTTTAATTACAATCCAGAGACAGAGGAACTGACAACTAGTTCGGGGGGATTAGTCACCGCAATATCGGGAATTAAGGCAAAAACAACCGTTATTTGGATTGGTTGTGTGACGGATGAAGCGAGCCTAAAGCGAATTGAAAAGCTCCCGCGCACTAAAGGTGCAACTATTTATAGGCCCATTCTTGTTCCCCATTATCAGTATGATGCTTATTACAATGGCATTGGTAACGATGTTCTTTGGCCTCTTTTGCATTATGAGGCAGAGATGTTGCGCTTCTCTAGAGTTAATTGGGAGGAGTATGTCAGGGTCAATCGTATTTTCGCAGAGAAGATTATTGCAGAGGCTAAGGATGATGATCTCATTTGGATTCATGATTTTCACCTCTTCCTTGTTCCTGGATTTGTGAAAGAAAAAAGACCTAAGCTTAAAGTTGGTTTCTTTTTGCATATTCCTTTTCCTAGTTCTGAAATTTATCGTCATCTGCCAGTGCGCGAAGAGATTTTGCGTTCCTTAATTTGTGCTGACTTGATTGGTTTTCATGATCATGCTTATCTTCGCCACTTTTGTAGTGCCGTTTACAATGTCTTAGGTATTAGTTCATCACTACTGACCATTGAGCACGATAATCACATCACTCAGTTGGGTGTTTTTCCTGTCAGTGTTGATGTGCAAAATTTTATGGAACTGGCAAGAGATGCGGAAACTACGAGACGCATGAAAAAATTGTATCTGACATCGCGAACACAGAAGCTTATTTTAGGTGTTGATAGGCTTGACTATATTAAGGGGATAGAGCTTAAACTGCGCTCTTTTCGGTGCTTTTTGCGAACTCACCCTGAGCAAGTGGGAAAAGTTCGTTTGCTGCAGATTGCAGTACCTTCGCGTACAGATGTTCCTGAGTATAGAAGATTAAAAGAAGAAATTGAGCGTCTGATTGGAGAGATTAATGGAGAGTTTAGTACTCCAGCTTATACTCCAGTGCAGTATATGTATAATTCCGTTGATAAGCACGATTTGATGGCCCTCTACCGAGGTGCTGATGCCATCTTTGTATCAAGCAAACGTGATGGAATGAATCTGGTTTGTATTGAGTATGTGTGTGCCCAAAACTTGCGAGATCCAGGAGTGGTGCTTTTGAGCGAGTTTGCTGGTGCTGCTTCTATGTTAGGCCATGTACTCCCCATCAATCCTTGGGATGAATATAAAACGGCCGAAGCGATTAATGTGGCCATCACAATGCCTTTGGAAGAACGTAAAAGACGACATGCTCCGATGTTGGAGTTTTTAACAAATTATACGTCTGCACATTGGGCCCAAACTTTTATGGACAATCTTGCGATTCATAAAGAATCGCGTTTTGCCGCTTCTCGGACGAAGTTTTTAGGCGAGAAAAAAGTCATGGATGAGCTAAAGAAAAAACTCAAAGGTAAGAGCAAGATATTATTTATTGATTATGATGGAACTTTGACTCCCATTGTACAGCGGCCAGAAGATGCGATTTTATCTAAGAAGACATTGGAGTTAATGAAGAAAATTTCTCGTTTGCGCGATGTAAATACCATCATCGTAAGTGGGCGCAATGGAAAATTTTTGAGAGATGTTTTAGGGGATGATAACTTCTCGATGGGGGCAGAGCATGGTGCTAAATTCTTTGATGTAAAAAAGAAAAAATGGCAGAACATGGTTAATATGGAGAAAAGGCGTTGGTTTGATGAAGCAAAACGCATAATGAAGGACTATGCTAAGCGCACTCCTGATAGTTTGGTTGAAACCAAAGATTTTGCGGTCGCTTGGCATTATCGCAATAGCCCTAGAATCTTTTCTAAGTTTCAGGCGCGAAAACTTATGGGAGAACTTGAAAGTGGTCTTTCAAATTTTCCCGTCTCAGTGATTCATGGCAAGAAAGTTATTGAAGTCCGCGCGATGGAGGCCAATAAAGGTATTTTCATCAATTGGTATAAGAATAATATGCTCCATGAAAAAGAGGGAATATTAATTGCAATTGGCGACGACAAAACAGATGAAGATATGTTTCATATGGTCAATCGTAATAATGGTATTTCCATTAAAGTAGGAGAAGAAGATACTGAAGCTCAATATCGATTGAGCAATCAGGCTGATGTTTTTGATCTATTGCAAGATGTGATTTTAGAGAATTGGTAGAGAAGGGAAAGCCATTTAGGCTATCGATTATAAAATTGTAATAACTAAGAAAAAGGGAAAGCCATTTAGGCTATCGATTATAAAACCCTTTTCTTTTTATATTAAAGCTGGTTGCAGTCCCAAATCGCAGAGGTCTTCTTTTTTTCGCTGAAAATGTTTCTTTCTACATTTTCTTGTTCTTCTTTGCAGTGAATACAAAGAGTCGCAGTAGGACGTGCTTGTAGTCTTTTGTTTTCAATCGGTGCTCCACAATCTGCACAAATTCCAAATTCCCCTGCGTCAATGCGATCTAAAGTTGATCTGAGCTTTTTGATGTACTTGTTGCTGCGTCCATTAAAACGCAGTAGCAACTTGGACTGAGACTCGCTTTCAACTAAATCGATTTCATCCCCTTTTTGTTGAGTGACTTCTTCTTGAGTTTTGAGAAAATCTAAATTTTTGCGATCCAAGTTCTCTAGAAGTTCGAGAAGATTTTCTTTGAGCTGAGTAATTTCCATGGCCGTCATAATGCCTCCTTAGCAGGTTAACTCTCTTTCCTTGAGAACTGTGAAGTCGTCCCTGACTTCATTCACTTTAGGCTTCCTGCCTCTTAGAACTTCATCCTTCCTGGATTTGTTGATGGCAGTGACTTCCTGTCTCTTGGCCATCATGCCTAATACATATGCAGGAGGCGTGCCAATCAGCTTTTACGCCTTTTCAGAAGCTTGGGGCAGTGCGTGATGTCAAAAAGTTGAGAACTGGTGTCAAGAATTAGTGGTGCTTTATGCACCAATAAGTTTTACTAATGCAGTTGTGAATACATAAAAGCCGCAGCTAATTGAGCTGCGGTTTGGGCAAAAATTAAATAGATACAACAAAATAAATTAGAATGCTTGAGGATAGGGATAACAACTTGTCGCAAGTCTTTTGGACATTGGATAGAGTGCGCCGATAAAGCCCGCAGAAAAAGTTGCAGCAGAAATTCCCCCTGCGATGGCGCCTGAGCTTGTTAGAATTGCTCCAGTGATGGCAATTGTTCCAAAAACTGCACCAGCTTGAAGCGTTATATAGAGAGCGGGAATAAAAAGAACTCCTGAAGCCATTTTCAAAATTTTACAGCGCGCTAATTGATGTTCTTTAGAGAAGGCTTTGAATCCGCCGAGCTCTTTAATTTCATTTTGAATTTTACTTATCATCATTGCTTTTGCTTCTGGGCTTGTCGCAAAAATAAGTTTTTCTCTCAAGGCATTAGGGCTGTTATTAAAGTCATCTTTTAGCATTTGTGCCAATTCTATCTGGCCAGTACTTTCAAGATAGTAAATTTGATCTTCTAAGATGTAGCTCAGCTCTTCGTTGTCGTAAAGGTCGAGCATTTCTCGTGTTTCCTTGGCATACTTATCAAATTTTTTTTCATATTTGGCCATAAATTTGGCTTCTTTTTTAAGCCAACGTGCTTCTTGCTTTTCTGTTTGTGCGGCCATCGATGTACTAATGAAGAAGAGGCTTAATAGGGATAGTGCTAACAATCTCATGCTTAACTCCTAGTTTCTAAGATTAGAATTCTTTTTAAACTTAGTTCAAAAGAAGCTTATAAGAGAAATTTAAAGAATTTTGAATTTCAAATAGGTCGTTATGCAATTTTTCCGTTTTCTATAAATGAGAACCGGCGTTAATTGTTAGATATGGATCACACCATTTCCTCACTCGATTTTGGGTTGAGAATCAGTTCGCCCTTTTCGACTTTGACCCGCACTACTTTCATAATATCATTGCGAGCTTCTTGAACTTTGGAGAGAGATTGCGGAGCTCCGTTATAGATATACATGATTTCGTTAGCGAGTCCTGAGGAAAGATTGTCAATTAGATGATCCACAAGTTCTTTTGGCGATCCTCTTAGGGCAAGGGCCAGCTTCTCGATGGGAACTTCTCTGAGGAGTTCCACCAGCATTTTTTGTGTGATGTAGATGAGATCTTCAAAGCGAATGAGGTTTTCTCTCAAAAAGCCAACAAGAGCAGCGTCTTTCTTTTCTAGGTTACTCAGCAGGACTTCGCGGTCAGCTTCGTTCATCTGCTGAAGCATCTTGAGTACTTCTTCTGGTCCTGCTTTGGGTATTGGCATGATCTGCTCCTTGCTACCAAATAAATCCAGTCTTGAGGAGGTGGTGTTTAACATAATCAGAAACACCATCTTCCAGAGAGGAAAAATGAAAGTTGGGTAAGACTTTCAAAAAGTTTTCCATATCTGCTTGAGTAAAATATTGATATTGATTTTTTAGTGCATCAGGCATTTCCACGTATTCAATGTGGGGAGGAAGCGATAGGGCGTGAAATGTCGCATTGACTAGGTCATTAAAGCTGCGGGCCACCCCCGTTCCCATATTATAAATTCCAGAATGTCTGCCGCCGTCGCGATCGATAAGCTCAATCATGGCGCGGCAAACATCTTTGACATAGATGAAGTCACGTTTTTGTTCTCCATGTTCAAAGCCTGTGCGATAGGATTTGAAAAGTTTAACAGAACCATTTGCCTGTATTTGTTCAAAAGCTTGTTGCACTACGGAGCGCATACCTGCCTTATGGGTCTCATTGGGACCATAGACATTGAAAAATTTTAGTCCATACCAAATAGAAGGGGTTTCTACCTGGCGTAAAACCCACTCATCAAAAAGTTGCTTGGAATAGCCATAGGCATTGAGGGGGAGAAGTTTACCTAAGCCTTCCATATCGTCTTTATAACCTTGCTCCCCATCGCCATAAGTTGCTGCAGAGCTTGCATAAACAATAGGGATATTCTTTTCAGTCGCTTTTTGAAAAAGCTTTTGAGAGTATTCCAGATTATTTTCCATCAGGAAGTCTACATTGCGTTCCGTGGTCGCAGAGCAGGCACCCATGTGATAAATAATGGTGATTTTTTTCCAAAATTTATCGGAGTAGAGTTTTTCATTAAAAAGTTTATCGGCATGGATGTATTGTTCGTATTTGAGTCCCTTGAGGTTTTGCCATTTTTGGTCTTCACCTAAGCGATCAACAATGTAAATATCTTGGCGACCTTTTTGATTGAGTGCGTGGCAGAGTACACTTCCAATAAATCCTGCACCACCGGTAAGAAGAATCACATTTTTCTCCTGTTTTAAGTTAAAAGGAAACTAGCAGCAGCCCTGATTTTATTGTATAAAGAGGTATATGTCTAATGTGAATTTAGGGAGTTAGGAATGAGTGTAGTGGGTAATTCCGAATGGTACAGTGAAATTTGTTTTAGAGGCTCTTTGGCCATGAGTTATAAAATCAAAAACAGACTCCATTGTGAGCAGTCTAAGTATCAGAAAATAGAAGTAATTGATACAGAATCAGTGGGGCGCTTTCTCCTGTTGGATGGCAAGGGAATGGTTTCTGAGCGCGATGAATTTGTTTATCACGAAGTGATGGCCCATATTCCCTATATGGTGAAACCAGAACTCAAAAAGGTACTTATTATTGGGGGCGGAGATGGTGGTGTGGCCCGTGAGTTTTTGCGTCACCCTGATGTTGAGCGTGTTGATCTAATTGAAATTGATGAGCGTGTTGTTGAGGTCACCAAGCAGTTTTTGCCAGAAGTGGCGACGGCCTTCGCTGATCCTCGACTTAATTTTCTTCCTATGGATGGAATTGAATTTATCAAGGGTAAAGAAAATGAATACGATGTTGCTATTATCGATTCGACCGATCCTGAGGATTTTGCCGAAGGTCTTTTTACCAAAGAATTTTATGCTTCTGTTAAGAAGTCACTTAAAGATGATGGCATCATGATGGCCCAGACTGAAAATCCTTTTCTGGATGAGTATAACTTGAAGAGTATCTATGACAATTTAAGAGCGGCATATCCAAACGTCCAAAGTTTCTTTGCTCCAATGTTAGTTTACCCAGGGGTTTTTTGGACTTTTGCTTTCGCTTCCAAAGGGATTAAAGGCAATGAACTTCTCGCTTCTAAAAGAGCGGAGATGGAAAAAATGCAAAAAGATCTTAAGTGGTACAATATGGACTGGCATGAAGGGGCTTTTAAGCTTTCCAATATTCACAAAAGAGTTTTAGGGTTTGAAGACTAATTTATTTTTACTCTTACTTTGTTTTCTCGGCTTATTTTCTATGGAAAGTCAGGCTCAAATTATGGTCGGAGGGGCCATTGGGGTAGGGACTTATAATTCAGATGAGTTTGCTGAATTTGATGCTACTCCTGTAGGGATTGATTACTGTCTACAAGTTGGATATCGCTATGGATTCATCGGAGTGACGGGCGAGTGGCAGCCCCTCAAGGCTCGAACTTCTGTTAAGAATGAGGATTCTTGGCCCTATGTTGAAAGTATTATTCGAACTGAGACAAGTACAAAAGCTCTTTTTTTTAATATCTTTTTGGGCAATTATTTTATTAAGCTCGGTTATAGCTGGACATCAGTGAATCCAACGATTGAGAAGACTGACGGTGATGAACCTCATCCCATTATACTCAAAAAATACGATGTGGAATCTCAAGAGGGCTCTTTTGGAGGTTATGCTTTTGGAATTGGTATGAGCAAACCTTGGGGCAGTTCAACTAATCTTTATTGGTACATCGACTCTTCTCGTTATTCTATGGATCACGACCGCGCTAGCGTTTTCAACGCCGTGTGGGGACTACGTTATTTATTCTAATTAAAGAAAAGAACGATAGAGCTTGGCAAAAGGGCTTTCAAGGATGTCCTTTTGCAGTTCTTTAGCCCTTGCCTGGCGATCTGCTTTGGTTTCAAATTTAATTTTCTTGAAGTCATTAATCGCTTGATCAATCACTGTTTTTAGCGACGTCTTAGAAATGAGTTTATGGTAGTAAGCAATATTGGCCGCCCCCACAAAAGTTTGAAAGAAGTAAATCTTTGCTTGAGCATATTGCGCAATTGTTTTTTGAGGAATTGAGTTGATTTGATGAATCAAGGCAATAGGACATTTTTGCGGAAACTCTTTGCGGAGAGCTTCTGCCACTTTTATGTCTCCTTGTCCGCTGTCGCCAATAAAAATGTGGAAATATTCAGGATAAATATTGGCATAGCGTCTTAGATTATCCATTTTTTCTTTGAACATATCTTCTGCGGTGAAGAAGTGGGGTAGATCTCCAGTGAGAATGACTGAGGGGAGAAAGCCTGCCTTAATCAGCATTTTGTGGGTTGTGTTTTCAACCGCGCCAACTCTATCTTCAGGACGGGCCGTGATGAAAACCAAATGGTTCATTTTGTATTTGTCGACAGGCAATGCCGCTTTATTGAGTTCGCGGTAAAAAGTCGTCACCCCAGGATATATTGTTTTTTGGGGAAAACGTTTGTCTTTCAAATTGGCATAGATCGTATCATCAATGTCACTAAAAAATTTCAAACCATAGTTTTTGGTGTTTTTGCTTTCTTTCCAGATATGCTTAAGAATCGAAAGACGCATATCATCTTCGTCAAGATCATGAAAAAGCAGTTTTTCGAGGTCTTGATGAGAGCCTCTAGAGTCTACAAGGTTTTTAAGTAAGACGAGTTCATCTCCTTGGGTGGAGAGAAAAAGCTCTCTAATTTCTCTTTCTTCAGCATAGGAGGTTGTTCCTTGCTGTAATTCGGAGATGCGATTTGCTTTTTGCAAAGTCGTCATGGCCCAAGTGTTAGATATTAGTAACGAAAGGAAAATTGTTAGTAGTGTTTTCATGGGCAAGCTATAACATTTCCCCTTCTACTAAGCTAGAGAAGGGGAAAAATTACAGGGATTCTATATTAGCGGTAAAACCAAGTTGTTGTGCCATCTGGGTTGTCTTTGACTTCGATTCCTTTTTCTTGGAAAGTGTCGCGAATTTTATCTGCGGTGGTCCAATCTTTAGTCGCGCGAGCCTCTTTTCTTTCTTCCAGGAGCTTTTCCACTTCTTCGGGAAGAAGAGAGCCTTTTTCTAGTGCCATCTCTTTTTTGATCTCTTGTAGACGATTTAGTACCTGTTCGGGATCGTCGTGAATGAGTCCTAGAGTCCTTTGCACCAACTGAATCATATCCATGATGGGAATCATTGTATTAGAAGGGAGCGTGTTTTCTTTAAGAAGGTCGCGGCGGACATCTCTTAAAAATGAGAAAAATTGGGCCATGGCGCCACTGGTATTGATGTCGTTTGAGAGTTCATAGCGAAACTTGTCGTAAGCATCTTGAATTTGAGCAAGGGTTTTTTCATCAGCTTCTTCGCTTCTAATGTCTGCGGCTTTAATATCTTTTACAAATTGGTGGATGCGCTCCACATCTTGCATGGCCTTCTTGACTACTTCATCTGACCACTCCAAGCGGCTGCGATAATGGGCCGATAGGAGGATATTGCGTAAAATCATACCTGAAAATTTTTCTATAAAAGAGCGAATGGTCACCACGTTGCCGAGTGACTTACTCATTTTTTCTGTCCCAAAGTTTAAGAACTCATTGTGTACCCAGCAATTG
Organism: Bacteriovoracaceae bacterium; assembly: GCA_003245675.1. Taxonomy (GTDB): domain Bacteria; phylum Bdellovibrionota; class Bacteriovoracia; order Bacteriovoracales; family Bacteriovoracaceae; genus SZUA-425. The sequence goes on from QKCN01000005.1 coordinate 31,521, forward strand.
CAGTAAGAGCAAGAGTTTGCGGCTTCTGATTGAGCGATCTCATTTTCATGGTGTGGAAAAATGAGGTCAACACCTCCATGGTGAATATCAAGAGTGTCTCCTAGGTAGTGTTTGCTCATGGCCGAACACTCGATGTGCCAACCTGGACGTCCTTTGCCCCACGGAGAATCCCATGCTGGTTCACCCTCTTTGGATGGTTTCCAAAGAACAAAATCAGAGGGGTGTTTTTTGCGTTGATCAACTTCTACGCGGATACCATGTTCTAAAGAATCGAGGTCTTTTTTGGAGAGTTTTCCATATCCTTCAAAAGAGGGAACGTGAAAGAAAACTTCGCCTTCTGTTTCGTAGGCATGACCTTTGGCGATGAGACTTTGAACGAGATCAATAATATCTTGCATGTGTTCTGACACTTTGGGGGTGTGAGTTGCAGGAATCATTTCAAGCTCTTCCATATCTTTTAGACATTCATTGATGAATTCTTGTGCATGTTCGACGGCCCCAATGCCACGTTCATTAGCTCTTTTAATGATTTTGTCATCCACATCTGTAAAGTTGCGAACAAAGGTCACATTGTAACCAAACTCTTTGAGTACGCGATTAATGAGATCACCAACAACCAGTGCACGTGCATTACCAACATGGAGGAAGTCGTAAGTCGTTGGTCCACAGGAATAGAGACCGACCTTATCGGGATGGTTCGGAACAAAAAGTTCTTTTTTGCGTTTTTGGGTATTGTAGAGTTTGAGTTTCATTTCTTTCATTTTTTTAGTCCAATATTTTTTGTACACGTGCTTTAAGTATTTCCACAGGCGTTAGGGGAACGAGTTGTTTGATATCTGGCCCATGGCCCTTGGTTGTTAAGCAAGCTCTAATTCCTTTAAAGAGGAACTTTCCTTTGATTTTCATTTCTTTTTGGATGAACTGTGTCCATTCATTAAAGGTTTCAGTACTCACGAATTCCTCAGAAACTGCGAGCAATTGCTTTTTTAAGTACTCTGCAATTTGGGGCGTTGTATCCCAGCATTTGATGTCTCCCCATTCTTCGTCAGGCATTACATCGGTTGTAAAAAGTTCGTCCAAATAAGGAGTCATCTCTCCGAGAAAATCGACTTGGTCTTTAAAAAGATTGAGGCAGTTTAGTTTCCATTCATCACTCATGCGATGAAAATTGTGTTCTTTATTAACAAAAGGAGTGAGGAGTTTGACGAGTTCTGCATTTTCTTTTTGGCGCAGATGTTGTCCATTAACCCACTTAAATTTATCGAGGTCATAGATTGCAGGACTTTTGGAAAAACGGGTAATATCAAAAACTTTAACAAGTTCTGTGAGATTGAAAATTTCCTTTTCCTCAGGATGAGACCATCCTAAGTGAACGAGATAATTCACCATCGCCTCAGGGAGATAAGCAAGTTCTCTATACTGAGTTACGGAAGTTGCGCCATGGCGTTTAGATAGCTTTTGACGATCGTTTCCAATGAGTAGAGACACGTGCGCAAATTCTGGTAGAGGCGCTCCTAGCGCTTCATAGATCATGAGTTGGCGAAGAGTATTGTTGAGATGGTCTTCTCCGCGGATAATGTGGGTCATTTTCATGAGCCAGTCATCAACCACACAGCAAAAGTTGTAAACAGGGAATCCATCGGAACGCACTAGTACAAAGTCTCCCACCATGTCTTGTGGAAAGTTCACTTCGCCGCGCACTATATCTCTAAGTGTGTAGGCTTTGCTTGGAACCTTGAAGCGGACAACCGCTTTTTCCCCAGCAGCAATGCGCTTTAACGCTTCTTCTTTGGAGACATGAGAGCAAGTGCCATCATAGTGAGGAGGCTTTCCTTCGCGAATAGCTTTTTCTTTTATGAGTTCAAGGCTTTCTTCTGAACAAAAGCAGTAATAGGCGTGCCCATTATCAATAAGCTTTTCAGCGTGTTCTTTGTAAATGTGGAGGCGTTCAGATTGACGGTAGGGCCCAAAGCCTCCGTCTCGATCTGGTCCTTCGTCGTAGTCAAGACCTAGCCATTTAATATCTGCAATTTGTGATTTTTCATATTCTTTAGTGCTACGCTCTAGGTCCGTGTCTTCGATTCTTAGAATAAATTTACCGCCACTTGCCTTGGCGAAAAGATAATTATAGAGTGCGGTACGAGCACCTCCGATGTGGAGGTAACCGGTTGGACTAGGGGCGAAACGAACGCGGATTGACATAGTTTTTCTCCTTAAAGTTTAATAGTCATTTTTTACCCAAGAATAAGGCAATTGAAAAGCAAAGACGGGGCTTTTTTATGATGAAATATAACCTGATTTTCTATGTAATCGCTTCTCCCTATGGGATTGATTGGAGTTCTCCCCAAAAGCTTTCGCGCGATAACATTCGCAATCATCTTTTTTCTTCTAAAGATAGAAAAATCAGTCATGTTTCTGTCGAGTTATCTGCGCTGGATACAGATGGTGGAAAAGTCTTTGAGAGAATTCTGACAGGCATGGCAGGAATTAATATGAAAAGCTATAAGCAGGTCTTTTTTCAGCAGGTGGGATTGGGGACTTTGTTTTGCAATTATCAAGGGAAATTAGAAAATACAGAGGATTTGGATCTTGAGTTTGAGCAAAAGGCCAAAGAGGGTCGTTTGTCTTTGATGAAATTTTCAATCAGCGAATCAGTTTATCAAAGATTACAGCAGTATTTGAATGAGTATCGTTTACGTGGTTACTATAAAAACTATGGACTTCCTAACCGTCCTCGCTATGGAGAAGGGGGAGGCTGTTCGGCTTTTGCTATGAGTTTTTTGGAAATTGCAGGTCTTATGCGCGATACTTTTAAAAAGTCTTGGTCTTATAATTTGAAAGTGCCCCTGCGCTTACTAGGAGGGCCACTGAGTACGGATCGCAAAGTTTCAATTTGGGATATTTTGGGAGCAAAGTCTTGGGCCCAGACAGATGAGGATTTTCGCGAAATTTTCTTTTGGCATCCCGATGATATTGATTCTTGGATTAAAAAGGATCATAAACTTGAGTCACTAAGCTCGGAGCTGGGTTTTCAGGTAAAGAGAGGAATGTGGAAAGGCAAATGTCCAATCTTGGAATTTAAGGCTGAGCACTGTGAAGCCCCTAAAGGGCCAATTTGGCAGATTTAATTTTCTTCAAATTCAAAAGAGTACTGAGCAACGAGTTGAGCTATAATTTCTTTGGTGTATAGGGGGTCGATTCCTGTCTCTGTGCGCTGGCAAAATGTACGTTCTTGATCTGCTATATAGATTATTTCAGCCACTTCGGTGAGGCTGAGTGCAAAGTTTTCAGGACGTCTCTTATTTATTTTCTTTTGAACTTTGGCAATGATTTTTACATCATCTTTACTGAATAGGTCATTCATGACACGTTCCGCGGCCATATACAATTTCCATGTCCGTTGGCTGCGCCACATGGGAATCCCCATGGATTTGAACATAATCATGCGAAGGCTTAGGTGAGTCGAGCAAGTCGTCTTGGGGAATTTTATCTTTCCATCTTGAGCTTGTGCAGTCATAAGAAATGAAACGAGAAAAACAAATAGAATAACAAAGCGCACGACATCCTCCATCTATATGAGAATGTTATAGGTCTAGCTCTGAATAGTCAATTTTTGTTACTCGACATCCATGGCGAAACGTTCAACTAAAATCTCTGTAATCTCTTTGATGTACTTTTGAGAGAAGCTGGTTTTTCCATCTTCGGCTTCGACCGAGCAAAATTCACGTTTCTTATCGGCGGTATTAATTGCTTGGGCCACTTCAAAGAGGTCGAGAGACCAGTCTGGTGGGCGCATTTTGTTGATTTTGTCTTGGATTTCTTTGATAATATTTTCGTCTTCTTGTCGAAAATCGCCTTCAATGATGTGTTCGGCAGCTTGATACATCTCCCAAGTTCTTTTCGTTTTTTTCATGGGAAGTTTGCCCAAAAAAGAGTTATGCATATTAATTTGCATGGCCAGCTGAGCACTGCAGGAAGGGCGAGGCATGATGAGTTGAGCATGCAAACTCAGACTAAAGAGGAAAATAGAAAAAATTATTGCAATCAATTTCATAGTTTCTCCAAAAAACTCAAGAGACTTCAAATACTTATCGTCATTTTAAGGAGAAATCTTAAGTCAAACTTGATCCCATTTTCCCAGTTTGCGCAGTTTTTCGATCTCAACTTGGGCCAATTTCTTTGCTTCTAAATAATCAACCTTTAGAACGCGATTTAGGGGCATTTTACCATTTTCCAATAGAACAATATGTGAAGGGCGTTTAAAAGCGGCCATATTTTGGCAACTAGAAAGTATGTCCTCCGTACTAATATGTTCATTTAGTTTGGTTTCAATGAGTGCGACAATTGCTTCACTGTAAATTTCATGAGCGACACCTACGCAGGCAACGCGGTCGATAGAACTCTTGAAAGAGTTTGCTATGAAATTTTCTACCTCGTCGGGGAAAACCTGGTGTCCTTTGGGTTTTATCACCATTTTCTTGCGCCCTGAAAAATGGAGGCCTTTGTCATCGTAGAAACCAAGATCACCAGTATAGCATATGCCATCTTTGGAAACTGTTTGGCGGCTTGCTTTGTCGTTGCCCATATAACCTAAGAAAACTTGTGGACCAGAAAAACAGACTTCTCCAATTTCTCCTTGGGTAACTTCATCTCCTGCTTCACCAGTTTCTTTCATGGGGGAGCGGATGCTAATGGGGCAAAGCGGAGTGGCATATCCAATGCCGGCAGCTATTTCTTCTACAGACGCCTCAGGGCGAGTGTAAGTCACAAATCCGGCCGTTTCCGTTAAGCCCAATCCTGTTGCAATCTCCGGTGCCATATTTTTCATTTTTTCTAAAAAGCTTTGGCTAACAGCTTGTCCTCCATAAAGCACGAGACGCAAGGAGGAGAGATCAAAACTGTGATATTCGGGGAGATTCCACTGTAGTTGAAATAGGGCCGGAATTTGGCCGATGACTGAAACTTTGTATTTTTCAATGTATTGCAAAGATTCTTTGGGCTTAAAGATATGCATAAGTACGGCCGTACTTCCACCATAGACGACGGTAAGAAGTTGTTCTGTCATACAGCCGACATGCGAAGGGGGAAGATTTACCAGCATGCGATCTTTGGGCGTTAGCCGGAAAGATTTTGCAAGACCAATATTTTGAATCAAAATATTTTCATGGCAGATGAGTGCTGGTTTAGGTGCTCCCGTTGAGCCTGTGGTAAAGATAATAAGGCACGGGGATCTTTTTGTGACACGAGCCTTAGCTTCACAGCTTTTTCGGAAGATTTTATCTTTGATATAATTCCCTTTAATCCCTTTAACAAAGTCTAAAATGGAGTGGGCATTGGGAATGATGCGATGTTTTTCTTTTTGCATTTGTACCCAAAGTTTAGGGTAGGGCGCTTTCTTCATCACCTCTAAAATGATAGGGCGAAAATCATAGAGCTCTGTTTTTCCCAAGAAAAAGTAGGCTTTGGGCTTTATTTGATGGAAGCATTCAATGATTTCAATTGGTTTTAATCGCAAATCCAGAGGGGCGATGATGGCCCCAATTTTAAAACAAGCATAGATGATATAGACATGTTCTTTGAGCAAAGGAAGGGAAGTGGCAACCACATCTCCCTTATGTATTCCCTTTTCAAGCAATTGAGCGGCAAAGGCATCGACATTTTGCTTAAAATTTTTCCAATTAATTTCTTCGCCAGTGTCTGCCTCAATAAGTGCCAACTCTTTAGGTTTGCGTTTGGCGTGAAAGGGAACATAGTCATATATATTATTGAAAAGCCCAGTTTGGAGAGCTTCCCAGCTTTTTTCGTAAAGATGCATGTAATGAACTCCTAGATTCTAAAAGACCATCCCAATGAGCCTTGGTATTCGACTCCATTGTTGACTTGTTTTTGGTCCGTAAAGACTGCTGTGATTCCTGCATTGAGGGAGAAGATTTTAAGTATTGAGACAGTTAAACCGGATCCTGCATAGGGGAAGATTTTGACGGCAGGTTCCTTGGTCTCGGTAACACCGTCTTCTGTAATTGTATATTTACTTTTTTTTGCCTGTCCCCCTGCTCTTAAGTAAAAAGCAACAAAAGGAGCGAGAGCTATTGTTGAAGAAAGACCTAGGCGACCAGTGGTTGATTCTTCTTTTACTTCCATACTTTCTGCTGGGAAATTTTCAGTTTCTCTAGCCTGTTGAACTTCAGCCTCTACGGCCAAAATTGGCTGACCGACACGCAGACGTAGACCATAAAAAAAACGGCTGGAAACATGGGGGGTTGGATATATTTTTTGGGCCATCTCATAACCAAAGACTGGTTCAACACGAACAAGACCGGAAGCAGAGTCAAGGCTGAAGGAAGCTGCAAATCCGGAAATACTGAAGAGAAAGAGGATTGAAAATAGAAGCGCTCTCATTAATGCCCCCTTTAAATTGGTGAAACACTAACAGTCAAAATGCCTAAAAAGATGGGCTTTGGCAAGTTAAGCTTTTCTTATCTAATAAATAGCGGGCTTTCATTTTTTCATACCCCTTTCAAAGGGCATCTTTTTTTGTTATACAAATCGGGAAAAATTTATCAAAAGAACCAAAGAATCGAGAGGAGGACACTATGAGAAGTGGTGGATGTCGTTATGGAACCCATCGTGTAATTGAACCAAAAGGTGCTTTGCCCCAAAATGCTCAGAAAGTAGATAATACTTTACCTATCTATGATAATGAAATTCTGATTGATGTTGATACATTAAATATCGATTCAGCTTCTTTTCGTCAGATGAAAGAGGCAAACAATGGGAATATTGAGGGATTGAAAAAAATGATTCTCTCTATTGTGGGAGAGCGTGGAAAGCAACAAAATCCTGTTACTGGTTCTGGCGGTATGCTTTTGGGAACAGTTAAAGAAATTGGTTCTAACTACAATAATCGTTTTGATTTAAAAGTCGGAGATAAGGTCGCAAGTCTTGTTTCTCTTTCTTTGACTCCGCTTAAAATTGAAGAAATCATTGAAGTTTTTGATGGGCGTGATCAAGTTAAGATCAAAGGACATGCTGTTTTCTTTGATACTGGTGTGTTGGCAAAGATTCCTGCTGATATTCCAGAGACTCTTGCTCTTGCAGCACTAGACGTTGCAGGTGCACCTGCTCAAACTAAACGTTTGGTTAAACCAAATCAAAATGTTGTGATCATTGGAGCAGGTGGAAAATCAGGAAGCATTTGTTGTGCTGTTGCGAGAGAAATGCTTGGTAAAACCGGCAAGTTAATTGCTATCCAACCTTCAGAAAATGGTCGCAAACGCATTGAGCGTTTAGGGTATTGTGATGAAGTTTTGGGAGTAAATGCTCAAGATCCTATCGCATGTCAAAGAGCAGTGAGTGAAGTAACGAATGGGGAAATGGCCGATGTGGTTATTAACTGTGCTCCTGTACAAGACACTGAAATGAGCTCTATCATGAGTGCCAAAGATAATGGAACTGTTTATCTTTTCACTATGGCCACTAGCTTTACTAAAGCGGCCCTGGGCGCAGAAGGAATTGGTTCTGATGCTTTGATTATTGTTGGTAACGGTTATGCTCCTGGGCATGCTGATTACACTATGGAATTGATGAGAACTAAGCCTGAGCTTAGAAAGCTTTTCGAAGAAGTTTACGTTTAGAAAAAATTTAAAGAAAAAATAAAAAAGCCCACTCTTTTGAGTGGGCTTTTTTTATCCTGAATTTTGCATTAAGCGACCTGTATCAATAAAAGATCCATCAGGGAAAATACAACGACTTGTTTTTACCCATTTTTTTTCATCCCAAAACTCAATAATCTGTGGCATGGCATGATAATGGCGTTGGCAGATTTTGAAACCTGGAGATCCAGTGTCATCATTTTCGTATTTGCGGTAAACAATTTTGAATTCCATTGCGTTGCATTTTTTGTGCTGACAAGAAAAAGAGAGAATTGTTTTTTCTTTGGAGTCATAACAGTATGAACTTTTCTCAGTGATTTGTTTTTGATTTTGCAGGTAACGAATCTGGCCTTTGAGCAAACAAGTTTCAGCTTGTAGCTTGAATGAGGCGATAATCAGTAAAAAAAATAGTCTCTTATTCAAGGTAGTCTACCCCAATGAGATTCTTTTTTAGCTCTGATTTACTGACTAAGAGATAACCATCCTCTTGGCATTCTACTTGTGGATTTGCCATTTGCTCAGGGTATTGCGCGCGACAATTTTCAATTTGCTGCAGTCTTTGAGCCTCTGTGATAACAGCTTGAGCCTCTAGTGCCTTAATGGATTCAGTAAGTCTTTCCTTATAAACATCTAACTCTTCTGCAGCTAGCTCTTCTCTTTTGAGTCTCAACGCTTCTTCTTTTTGGGCTGCATCACTAAAAGGGATGGCCCCAATGCAGGAGAGTTTTTGAGGATTATTTTTATAATAGTGATAGCAACCTTGCCCCCACGAATTGCGCAGAATGTATTTTACTTCGCAGGTTTCTGGATCAACTTTTCTTCCGATAATAGAGGAAGCATGACCTCCAGAATTGGGATGAGTATAGTCATCGGTTTTTAAAAAATTAGAATAATAGGAAATTCCGACAATCGAGCCATTATCCAAAGCTCCATCCATTGCGGTAAATAGCGCTTCATTGTGTTCCGCAAAAGGACAGAGATTATTTACTTTGGTGGCACAGAGCCCTGCTTGGTCAATTTCTTGGTTGATGACCTTGGGGCGCAAATTGGCCGGGGCATGTTCCTGACAATTTTTTTGTTCTAATTTTTTTAGGACATTATTTTTATGTGTTTTCTGGAGAATTCTAACGACTTCATCTGGCCCTAAATTAGGAAATAGGGCCTGCGCAGAAAGAACGCTGGGATGACATTCCGAAGAGTCATCTTCGTATTTATAAAGTGAACTAAGCAATTTTGAGAGGTCACAGTTTCCCGATTCTATTTGCTTACAACTTTCATTGAGCGGAACAAAGCTAAAATCATTAGAGGGCATTTGACTTTCTAGACAAAAACTTGAATCGAGGGAAGCTAATAGGGCCTTTTCGGTGTATCCACCTTCTGCGACGGGAGCTTCTCCTTCTTCTTTATTTTTGTAGTATTTTTTCTTGTATTTGGAATTATAACTGATTGCAACACTTGTTCCTGATACAGGATCGTCTTTGTATTTGGGGTCTGATTTTCCGAGGTATTGTGTAAGCAAATCTGCCGCAGTATGTGCATAACACCAGCCAATGGAATCTTGGTCTCTGATATCTGGCATTTGATCTCGATAGTCGACCGATTTTAAAGAGCATTCTTTGGCCCAAGATGAGGTCGATAAGGCTACAATCGATAAAACGATTACCATTTTCCTCATATCGTATTGCTCCTCATTAAGGTTAGAGTGTCAAAAATTTTCTTTCTACAATTATCTTTCGCAGCTAAAGCTTGTCTGGGCACCTTTATAAAGATTTTGCCATGCTATTTGATTGGGCAGCTGCTTAGGGGCAAATTGAGCTTGAATCGTGGCATATTTATATTGCTCTAATTCACTTCTTGTATCCTCTAAGCCTTTCTTCAATTGATAGCATTCAGAACCTGTTCCCTGACATCCTTCTTTTTTCTTGTAAGGACATGGACCACTAGATCCATCACCATTCTTGCCTTTATAGTCCGTTTGATAACTGAAGTTTTGATTGGGAAAGTTATTGTCCATAAAGTCCATTAGACTATCTGAACGGGCTTTAGAAAGACCCATAAAATTGTGGGTGCCATAAGTTGAAGCAGCTGTTCCCGTATTTGCCAAAGCATTTGCAGAGGTTTTGATTTTAATTTGTGATACTTCAAAGCCATCAGCTTTGGCATCATCAATACACTTTTGAACTTTTGCTTTTAAACCTTTTGTTTCTTGATTGCTTCTTAGTTCTGTGGAATTCATTTCAAAGGCATCATCCATTGAGGTTGAGCAAGGGGGGCGAATTGAATTAGCTGGTTCATTTGTGAGTTGAGAAGTATTTGTTGAAGGAAATTCAACCGACGGTGACATATTTGGGTACTTTTTGTAGGTGGGGTCTTGTGCTGGGGGAGTTGCGTTCTTTGCAGCAGCTTCGGTACTAAATTTGGAGTTTGATCCCGTCGTTGCTGTATACCACATTGGGCGAACAACAATTTTAGGATTTTCGCAGTTAAAATCTTTTTTATAGTCATCGTAGGCTGCTTTAACTGCTTTTTTGTATGCTTCTTTTTTGGCCGTGTCATTTTTAAATATTCCGGCAGATTGAGACCAGGCACCATTAATCTGCTCTTCAAAGCTTTTGCCTTTTCCTAAGCCTGCTCTTTCTGCACAGTTGGGGGCTTCTTTGTAGTTGTAGCCAGTCAATGCACAGCCTGAAGCGCTACCGCTAATATTACTTCCTTGAGTGGCAAAGGCGGGAAGATTATAGCCTAGAGAAATAAGAAAAATTGAAGGAATGATTGTTTTTAACATTGTGCTTCACCTTATTTTTTTAATTGCGATTACACTCAAAAGTGACAATTTTTGTATTTTGGGTTTTGTAGTATTTTGTTTGGGATGAAACAGGCTTGTCTTTAAACTTAGGAATAATAGTTGCGAATTTGTATTTTTCTAATTCGTCACGAGTTTGGGTTAAGCCTTGTTTTAGCTGATAGCAATTTTCACCTTGGCAGTTTGCTTTTTTAGAGTAGGGACAAGGTCCACTTGTGCCATCACCGTTTCGTCCTTTGTAAGAGAGTTTGGTTGGGACTTGTTGCGCTTGAGGGTATGAGGTATCCAAAAATTCTCTTAGATGTAAAGCTCTTGCTTTGGAAAGATCTTCGAAATTGTGGGCACCATAAGTTGTGGCCGCAGTCCCTGTATTGGCCAGATAGTTCGCAGAGGTTACGACTTCAAAGCCATCAAACTCAAAGCCCTTTCTCGTGCGATCTTGGATACAGGCATCAATTTTGTCTTTGAATGATTGAACTTCCGCAGTGGGACGAAGTTCTGTGGAGTTATTAGCAAAGGCATCTTCCATGGGAATGCCACAGCTTTGAGGAATTTCATGAGTGACATGTGCATCCTTTGTATAGCTATGGGACAGTGGTATTGTTACAATAGGAGCCTGATTTGCAACGTAACTATAAATCGGTTTGACAGGAAGGTCGGCCGTCGCCGCTGCCGCCGCTTGTGTATTTGCTTCTGAAAGTCTTCTTTTGCTGCTTTTGATAATAATTTGAGGATTTTTGCAGTTAAAGTCATTTTGGTAATCCTCATAGGCTTGGGTAACAGATGTGGCAAACTGTTGCTTAAGAGCCGCATTATTGTAGAGTGTCTCATCTTTAACCGTTTTAGTCCCTTTGACATAGATGCCATCCATTATATTTTCTTCTTTGGTCGCAAAACCTTCCCAAGCGTCTTTTAACTTTTCCTGTAGTGTTTTTGTTGGCTCAGGACCTGATCTTTCTGCACAATTAGGCATTTCCTTGTACGTACTGGGAGCAGCAGAGCAGCTACCAGCGTTTGCTGCAATTTGATTAATATTAGTTCCTTGAGCAAGAAGGGGGAGCGGAAAAAGTAGGGAACACAATAAGCTTAATCTATTGAACTGTGACAGAACTTTCATTTTTAGTCTCCACTTTGGGGTTATAGTCAGCCTTCTTCACATCATTAGGGAGAAGAGCTGCAATATTAGAGTCTTCGGCAGCTCCAGCAAGAGCACAGGCAACGCAAAAATTTGGATTATTTTGACTATCCGCATAGTCGATAGAGCAGCTCAAATCGTCTTGGGCCCATGACGGGACAACCAATAATAGGACACTTAGAGTTGAAATAATGAAGCGCATAATTATTCCTCTGTAAAGCGAAGGGTTACAAGCCATTGTAATAGCAGACTGGATGATATCCAAGAGGGAAAAATACTATCCATATTTAGATTGAATTATTAATATGTTAGCAATGAATAAGGAGATCCTATGATGCCCACCAAAATTGCCACGATAGTGTTTTTTTGTTTAGTTTTTTGTTTTTCACCGCTTGAGGCTAAAATCAAATACTCAAATGGTGCTTATTATGCAACTTTTCAAGATTCAGCTTTTGCTGCTCCGACAGCTTATGGATTCAAGAGAACCTATAGCTCTAATATTACAAAAGAGGGATGGTTCGGCAAAGGATGGATTAGCGAGTTAGAAACCTACTTGGAGTTACAGAAAAATAGCCTTGTCGTTCATCACTATGGCCAGGCTAAGGCAGAATCTTTTTCTAAAAAAGATAATGGAGTCTATGTTTCAAAAGAAGGCAATGAAATACAGACAAAATCAGGAAAGTATTATTTAGGCTTGGCCAAACGAACATTAACGTTTGATTCCAAGGGACGACTTATCCATTTGCAATATCCTGAAACCGAAATTTCTTTAGAGTATCAGGACAACAAATCAAAACCTCACAATATTAAAGGAAAGAATTTTCAAGAGATGCGCTTAAATTGGCTGAGCACACAGCAATTGAAGAGTATGACATCAATTAGTGGTGAAGAAATATCATTCGTATACAAAGTGGGAAATCTTATTCAGGTAAAAAAGGGCAAGGATATATGGGATTATAGCTATGATGGGCAGGATAATCTCATTGAGATTTCCTTTCCTGGACAGAAAAAAAGAATCATAAAGTACCTTAAAAATAGAGTTGTTTATGTTCGGGATGAGGATGAAAAAGAAACAACATTGCATTATGTTGAAGAAAAAAATACGCTTAAGGTTGAAGCAACGATAAAGGAACCGGGCAAAAAATCTCGAGAAGAGATTCATACTTTTGAGTTTTTAACTCCGGCCAAAAAGCAAATCGCGGGATATACATCACCTCAGGGGGTTAAGTATAAAGTCGATCCCCAGACCGACCTTGTGCTAGAAAGCGATGAAGGAGAAAATACCAAACAGTTTTTTTATGATAAAAAGGGCTGGCCCAAAACGGTTAAAATAAACAAGAACGACTATCAGTTTTATTACAATAAACAGGGACAAATTACGAGTATTAGGGGAGGTAAGGAATTTATTGATTACCTCTATGATAAAAATGGTTTGCTTTCTAAAATTAGCAGCAACCAAAAAAATGTTGAAATAGCATACACCAAAGATGGTCAATATAAGCTTATTTCGTTGAGATATCCCAAAAATAAAGAGCGGGATATTGTTTTGCAGGTCAAATACAATAGTAATAAAACAATAGATCGAGTTGCCATAAAAGGAATTGGAGACGTGAAATCTTCATATGAGGGCAATAAATTGGTTGAAGCTTTGGCCAACTCTAAAGATACGCAAGTAAAAGTCGCCCAAAATGTGAGATTGCTTTTCAGAGAACTTGTTTTACTGACAGAACCTTTAGGAATTGATTTTGGTCTTTTAGGAGAATAGTTTTTTGAAAACGTTCGTTTTTATCGGATCAGATAAAAATGCAGGAAAAACAACTGCATTTAATTTCATTGCTTCACAGTTGGATGCAAAACAGCAGCTTATTTTTTCGTCGATTGGAATGAATGGGGAGAATTCTGATCAATACGAAAAGGGGCAAATCAAGCCCTCCATTCAAGTTTCTCAAGGTCAGCTTTGTGTGACGGCCTATGAACATCTCAGATACCTGAAGGCTCCTTATGAAATTCTTCAGATCTTTTCTGCACCCTATTTTTTAAAAAAGTATGTTCTGATTAAAGTTCTTTACCAAGGCTTGATCGTGTTAGAGGGCCCCAATACAGGTGGAGAGCTGGTCCTTTTAAAAGAGAAGCTGGCACAGCTTTATCCCGATTCTTATTTTTTACTCGATGGCTCAATCGATCGACAGTTTATCGGAAGTCCCGAGATTTCAGATGGCATTTATTTTTCCCTTTTGGTTTCTGCGCGCGACACTCAGCTTAGTAAAGCGCGTGATTTATTGCGTCCCTTTTTCTTTAAATGTTTGGATGATAAATCGCGCCAGTTGATCTTAAAAAATAAAAGAGGAACGGAGAGAAGCCTGCTGCTTACTCGTGAAGGAGAAGTACTCCATATGGGGACGATTTCTCCCTTTTTAGATCGTGCTTTAGAAATGAAGGTTGAGCAATATTGTGAGCAGGAATTATTGCTCTATTTAGATGGAGCCTTAACCAAAAGTCTTTATCGCAAATGGATGCCATTGAGTCGCTTGCAGATTGTATTAGATCGTTTCACCCTCTATCAAAATGTGAATACCGAAGGAGATGATTTTTTTCGAGGTGAGGAGCGCATCCATATTTTGCATTCCATTCCTCTCCTCGGCGTTTTTCTCAAAGAAGAAGCTGTTTTGAGGCTTCCTTTACCTGATAATATACCAATTTTTAATATCTATAGAGAGAACCATTATGCAATTAGAGATCGAGCAAGGGAGAGTTTCCAGCATTTTGAGTGAAGAGTTGGAACTTGATCTTTATCTGAAACTTTTTGATTTACCAATTCCTTTGTTGTCTCACCGAGTACTGAAGCCTTTAAATGCTTTGGAGGGCAAGACGCATTTTGAAAAATTGCAGGAGCTTGATCAAAACTGTAGCGTCGTTGATGAGATTTGTCGTCTGGCTTTTCTCTATCCTTTGTTAGAAAATTTCTTTTATGTTCTTAAGCAAGATGAGTTGGAACCTGTTCATCTTTTTGAGTTCGCACAGTTTTTGAAGACAGAAGAAAGAGTATGTGCTCAAGAGAAAAAGACGTTGAACTCAGTTTTTTTGTGGTCCCTCGAAGAATTAAAAAGGATGTTGACTGATGATGGTGGTCGCTTCCTCATGGACAGTGAAGAACAGAACTTGGCGCAAAAACTAAAGGGACTACAGCAATTGCGCATTGAAGAAATTCAAAAGTTAGAAAATGATTTTAACCAGCAAACAGAGCTACGACTGATTTATGGTTATGGCAGAGAGCTTGAATTATCCGAAAAAAGTCGCCTTGAGGCATTTGAATATCTTTTTCTTGAAGAGAAGAATGGGAAACTTTTACTCCAGCTCAAGGCCAATCCAAAAATTGAAGAATTAGAAAAAGAGTGCTCTTCATTAGAGCAAAAACTTTCTGAATTTCGCACGCAAAAACTTTTCAAAATGACCCAAGTGCTTTTACCGCGCAGAGACGAGTTGCGCGCAGCCTATCGGGCACGCAAAGAGCAGCTTTTTGATTATGCGCTCCTTAAGGTAAAAAGAGATAACGAGCTTTGTTTCCCCCATATTTGGGAGCAAGATTTATTAGATGCTCAAAATTTAATGTTGCCGGTTTTACATGCTGAACAAAGAGAAGATTATGAAGCTCTTAATCTAAAGATTCAGAAGGGGGCCAATCTTCTTTTGGGTGCTAATATGAGTGGTAAGACTTCTGTTTTGAAAACGTTGTATTTTAATCTTTTGTTAACTTCATTGGGCCTGCCTGTTCCGGCCAAGGCTTTCTCTTTAGCCTTTCCTGAAAAAGTTGAGCTTCTTCTTAAAAGTTCTGGGCATATCAAAAAAGGAGTTTCTAGTTTTTTAGAAGAATTAGAGTTTTTGGGCAAAGAATATGATGTCCATTCCTATGTTTTGGTGGATGAAATTTTTCAGAGCACGGATCCCGAAAGAGGGGTCGAACTTTCAAAACTCTTCATTGAGCATTTTCAGCAAAAAAATGCCTTCTTTTTGGCCAGCACTCACTATCGTGATCTCATGCACCTTAAGGCCGTGAGCCTGCTTAAAATGAAAGAATTTTCAGATAGTTATGAGCTAAAAAATTTTAGTTTAGACCAAATATCCCAGCATTTCAGCTATCAAGTGGAATCTTTATATTCCGATGAGGAAAAGTTGAAGCTGGAGAGGGACTTGAGCCCTTTCTATATTGCCTTAAATTGTGATATCCCAGAGTGTATCAAAAACAAGATTAAGCTTTATTTATCATAGTTTCTAAGAGTTGGAGGGTATTATGGCCTACATCCCTTTGGATGAAAAATTAGTGGGCGAAGTTAAAGATTTATCAAAGTCTATCGCTGCAGAAGTGCAAGGCTTTGTGAACAAGCACTCATCTATTTCAGTGGAGAGAGCAGTACTTCGTTTGTATGGTGTTGATGGTGTGGATAGTGAGGGAACTCCTATTCCCAATCGCTTGGTGGATATGCTCCACGCAAAAAAGCTTTTAGGGAAAGGTATTTCTCCTTACTTTGCACATGCCATGTTGGAATCAGGGCGTGATGTTCAGACGACTGCCCAGCTTATTTTGCAAGGTGAGCTCAAATGGGGAGATCTCTCTTCTTTCTCACCTGATGAAGTAAAAGCAAAAGAAAAAGAGCTAGGAGATAATGCGATTGCCATCCTTGATCGGACGCGCAAGACCAAAGCAGAAAAGAAGAAAAAGTTTTCTGATCCTGGTCAACCTTGGCGTTATTTGATTGTTGCGACAGGCAATATCTATGAAGATCGCACACAGGCTAAAGCGGCGGTGAAGGCAGGAGCTGATATTATTGCGGTTATTCGTTCAACTGCTCAATCGCTTTTGGATTACGTTCCTTATGGACCTACGACAGAAGGTTTTGGAGGAACATTTGCGACACAAGAAAACTTCAAGATTATGCGCAAGGCCCTTGATGAAGTGATGGAAGAAGAAAAACGCTATATCAAGTTAGTGAATTATTCTTCAGGTCTTTGTATGGCCGAGATTGCAGCTTGTGCGGCGATAGAAGATCTCGATATGCTTTTGAATGATTCTATGTATGGCATTCTTTTTCGCGATATCAATATGCAGAGAACTTTTGTGGATCAGTATTTTTCTCGTTTAATCTGCTCTCGCTCAAAAATTATTATCAATACTGGAGAAGATAATTATTTGACCACATCTGATGCCATCGAAAATGCTTATACGGTGACCGCTTCTCAATTGATCAATGAAGCGATGGCCAAAGAAGCGCTGCTTTCTGAAGATTTGATGGGGTTAGGGCATGCTTATGAGATTAATCCTAAGGTGCCTAATGCTTTCTTGTATGAGATTGCTCATGCCCAGCTTGCTCGTCAACTTTTCCCCAATGCACCTCTTAAATATATGCCTCCTACAAAGTATATGAGCACTGATATTTTCTATTCTCATGCGCTTGATACTATGTTTAATATGGCATCCATTATGACTAAGCAGGGGATCCACTTGGCGGGAATGCCTACCGAAGCCATTCATACTCCTTTGATGCAAGATCGCTATAAAGCATTGAAGAGTATTAATTACGTCTTTGATATTGCGCGCGATCTTTCTGATGAAATTGAATACAAAAAAGATGGCTTTATTGCGAAGCGTGCTCAAGATGTACTGCTTCAGGTAAAAAACTTTTTGGTCGAAGTGAAAAAAGATGGCCTAATGAAAACCATCGAGAAAGGAATGTTTGCTGATATTAAGAGAACACTCGTTAGCGGTAAAGGCTTAGAAGGAGTTATTGTTAAAGATGCAGATTATTCTAATCCTGTGATTAGTCGCTTAGAAAAAGAGGGGGTTATCCATGAGTAACGAACATCTAATTAAGCCCTATGGAGATACTTCCAATGATGGCATGGTGCAATTGTCTTTCACTTTGCCCATTGAGAATTCTGCCCGCGCCAAAAAAGCAGCGGAGCTTTATGTAAAACAATTGAATTTTGATGAAGTTTCCATTTCTCATGCTACCAGTATTGCAGAAGGTTTCACTTATTTTGTCGTCTATGCCAAGGCCAAACCTTTCTTGGATTACTCTAAAGTTGAAGCGACTGAAGTAAAAGTTGAGACTTTAAACTTTTATGAGATCAATGCGTTAATTAAAGAAAAACTCAATCGTCCTCTTGCTGTCGTTGGAGCAACTATTGGCTCAGATGCTCATACTGTGGGTATTGATGCCATTATGAATATGAAAGGTTACGATCAAAATTACGGTTTAGAGCGCTATCCCGAAATGGCCGCACTTAATATGGGTGCTCAAGTTCCGGCAGAAGAACTTCTAAAGAAAGCATTGGAAATGGATGCAGATGTTATTTTGGTTTCGCAAACTGTAACTCAAAAAGATGCGCATATTAGAAATTTCACTGAGTTTGTTGAGCTGCTCGAGGCTGAAAAACTGAGAGAACGCTTCTTAGTTATCGCAGGTGGTCCACGCGTGAATAACGACTTGGCCATTGAATTGGGCTATGATGCTGGCTTTGGTCCTGGAACGGTTCCCACCCAAGTGGCATCTTTTATGATTAAAGAATTATTGAAAAGAAAAGGTATAGAATAAGGAGTTTTTATGAGTCAAAAATTGAAACTAGATAAATCAAATGCTCTCTATGAAGAAGCTTTGGACTTGATTCCTGGTGCAGTATTGGGGATTCGTCGTCCTTATAATTTTATTCCCGGGGAGTATCCTATCTTCTTTGAAAGTGCCAAGGGCGGCCGAGTGACCGACGTTGACGGCAATGACTATGTTGATATGCTTTGCGCTTATGGGCCAATTATTATTGGGCACAGAGAAGAAGAAATTGATAATGCCGCGATTGAGCAAATGCGCAATAAAGGCATGTGTATGTCTTTGACCCAGCCTGTACAAAATGAATTAGTACGCAAAATGAGAGAGCTTATTCCTTCATGTGAGCAAGCTGTATTTGTAAAAACAGGGTCTGATGCTACGACTACTGCCATTCGTGTGGCCCGTGGATTTACAGATCGCACTAAAATCATTCGCTGCGGCTACCATGGGTGGCATGATTGGTGTGTCGAAGTAAAGGGTGGAATTCCAGCGAAGCTTTATGAGGATACTTTGGAATTTCATTATAACAACTTGGATGAGTTAGAAGATCTTTTGAAAAAGCACGGTGATGATACTGCTGCCATTATTGTGACTCCTGTGGGGCACCCTTTGGCCGAAGAAGTGCAAATGCCCAAGCCTGGTTTTCTAGAAGGCTGTCGCAAGCTTGCTGATAAATATGGCTCTGTTTTGATTTTCGATGAAATCAGAAGTGGTTTTCGCGTGAATATCGGTGGAGCACAAAAAGAATTTGGTGTGACTCCCGATCTTTCTGTTTTCGGAAAAGCATTGGCCAATGGTTATCCTATTGGTTGTGTGGTTGGTCGTCGCGATATTATGGATATGCTTCGCCAAAAAGTTTTCTTGTCTTCAACATTTTTTCCCAATGCGGTGGAGCAAGTTGCGGCCCTTAAAACACTTGAGATGATGGAGCGTGATAACATTTTGGGAATCATTCGCGAGAAAGGAACTAAATTTGCTCAGGATGTTGAGAAAGTTATTAAAGAGAGTGGAATTCCTTGTCGCCTAACTGGTGGACCTTGGATGCCATTTATAACCTTTGATAAGGACTCTAAGAAAATCTACAAAGCTTTGCGTGATCGTTTTTACACCGAAGTTATTCGTCGTGGGGTATTCTTGCAACCTTATCATCATGGGTATATTGCCTACCGTCACACTGACGCGGATTTGAATCAAGCGGTTAATGCAATTAAAGAAGCCCTAGGCGAATTGAAGGGAATGTAGGAGAGTCTTATGGACAAATTGATTATTAGTGCTCCCATTGTCGGGGCAGAACATACCAAGGAAACTTACCCGCATCTGCCTGTGACTCCTGATGAGATTGCAATTGCGGCGGAAGAGTCGGTAAAAGCAGGGGCTTCCATCATTCATCTTCATGTGCGTGATAAAGCAGGAAACCCCACGCAAGACATTGCCGTTTTTGAAGAAGTGACTAAAAAGATCAAGGATCGCTGCGATTGTATCGTTCAGTATTCAACTGGTGGTGCCGTAGGAACAGATGTGAAACTTCGCTATGCACCTTTGAGTTTGAAGCCTGAAATGGGAACTCTTTCCATGGGGACGATGAACTTTGGAGCTGATGTTTTTGAAAATGATAATCACATCATTACTTCTATTTCCAAAGCGCTCCAAGAAAATGGCGTGATGGCAGAATTAGAAGTTTTTGATTATGGAATGCTTGAAACAATGGAAAAGTTTTTGAAAAAAGGCTTGATTCCGGAGCATTTCCACGTAGATTTCGTATTAGGTGTTCCCGGTGGAATGATGGGAACAGCGCGCGATTTAGTTATGTTGGTCGATCGCCTCCATATGATTCGTCCCGGACAATCTTGGGCAGTCGCGGGGATTGGGCGTTTCCAATTACCGCTTGCTATGCATGCCATTGCCATGGGAGGACATGTGCGCGTAGGAGTTGAGGATAATATCTATTTTAGAAAGGGTGAGATGGCCACTTCTAATGCACAGCTCGTTGCTCGTGTCGCTGAAATTGCAAGAGTTTCTGATCGTGGCGTTGCCACTGTGGAAGAGGCTAGACAGATTTTGAAATTGAAATAAGAGGATATTTGCTCAGAAAAAGAAAAGCCCCTGTTTAAAGCAGGGGCTTTTTTATTTTAAGCTAGAAGTATAACTTCTTTTATAGTTCTAGCTTTTTTATCCGACGGACAACTTTTCTATAAGTTGCTGCTCTTCCTTTGGGGCAGAAGAGTTCTTTTTGATGGTCTTGGAGGAAAGTTCTGTATTCCTCATATGTTGTATCTTGAGAGATCGCTCCTTTCTTTTTGGCAAAGTTAAGAGCTTCGGTAAGAGCATTTTTGATAACAATTTTTTTGTCTAGAATACCTGTGGTAATTTTCTCTTTTACTAATTCAATGACCTCTTCTGTGTTCAACTGAGGAAGATAATTTTGCATGCGTTGGGCATTCACATCTTGCCTCAGTTTTTCCACATAAAATTCGTGAGTGATAAGGGCATCAAATTCCTTTAATTTTTGGGCAAGGATTTCTTCTCTGCTGGATTGGATACTGTTTACCAGATCTTCATAAGAGGTATCGAGTAGTTCTTGGATTTGATAGGCATCAATAAGACTATTGGGATTTGTAATAAGTTGATGGGCAGTTATTCCAATCATAAGGCCAGCTCCACCAATAAGCCCAACAGGAAATAAATAAAGAATAGGAGTAAGTATTCCTAAACCTGCATAGGCACCACTGCTGGCGACGAGTGAAATAGCGACTCCCGCTCCAGCCGCTCCACTAGTGGCACCAGTTCCTACTAATGAAATATTATTCTTTTTAAATTTTTTTTCATAGATGCTCTTGCATGTGAAGTCAGATGCGATAGCCTGTAAAGAGAGGATTGCGGTCAATGTGGCAATTGCTAGCTTTTTCATGAGTGTCTCCTTGTATATTTCAAAATTGGAGCACTTCTAGCACTGTCAAATATCCCGGTCAAATAAGAGTAATTGGAATGATGAAAAGAGTGTAAATAAATACCGTTCTTTTTTTTAGAGAATGGTATTTAAAGTGAAGTGAATAAAATATCTTGGAGCCGTTTTCGTAGCTCCGACTTCAAGTCGTATAAGGCTATTAATAATAGCGCTTAAACTTTCTCTTTGATTTTAATTCGATATGTAGACTTTCTTTTACATTCTCAGGATTGTTCATTTCTACTGAAACTTCACTCGGATATTTTTCTGGGTCGTAGTTTGTTTTACCAAAAATTTTCCAGAGAGGGCGACGGGCCTTGTGAATATACAAGGAGCCACCTTTTACACGAAAATCAAAACGATCTAGAATTTCTAAATAGTCGTTGGACGATTCAAGCGAGTAGACTAAGTCGCGCAACGTTTCTTCTGGAATATTGAGATGCATTTGATTGAGATCACAGTTGGCGCGGCAGTTGTCGGAGAAAAATCCACTTTGATCCGTTATTTCGCAAATCACACCTTCTGTTCCTGTAAGTACTTTGATTGTTCGGGAGATGAGTTTTCTGACTTTGGTAGGGTCGAGTAGTTTTATTTTGACTTGGTATTCTCCCTCACAAAAGCTTCTCGCAAAAGTTCCTGTTGAGAAAAGTAAAATGAGAGATGATAATAGTATTTTGTGCCACATGAACATTCCTTTGTTTTATCTGTGCCAATATTTTCTATTCGGCGAATTGCAATGAAGCTAAATGTAAAATGTCATTTAAATTTCAACTGTCAAAAGTTTAGACAGTTTTACGTCTATAATTTCAGTAAATTATACTTGTTCGTCTTGGCGTCAGTTTTGCATAACTATTTTTAGAAGTATTTTTACTTTAATGAGACATTTATGTATCCATTTTGGAGGTTTTAAATGATGAAGCTTTTAGTGTTGGCCTTGGCATCCGGTATTTCCATGGGAGTAATGGCCTTAGACAAAATTGATCGCTTAGAAATTGTGCGCAATGAAAAAATGCAGGGCAGTTTTTTATCTGGAGCTTTTGAAGTTCGAAAATTGCTCGGACTTAAAAAGTATCGCTTTGAAATTCCCATCGGAGAGAACAAATCTAGTATTGATATCAAGGACACAAAAATCAGACGTGGTTTGTTGGCCTTAGAATTTTCTAGTGATAATAATGTGCCTGCGCAATATGGTCCAGGGAAGGTAAAGCTTTTAGGGCGAGTTCGCAAAGGAAAGCTCGATCGTATGCTTGCTCTATTTGAAGGAGAGAAGCCATTAAATGGCAAGAAACCCAAAAAATTAAAGAAACTATTTGATTGCTCTAATGTTATTCAATTACATCAAGAAGGCGAGGTCGCGCGCCTTGATATGTCTCAGTTTAATGGACTTTTTGATTGTAAAATTGCGGGTGATTCGCAATTGGATTTTGAAGAGATTGGATTGCGCAATGTGGCCGCAGGCTCCAATTTTTATTCCGAGAGCGATGATGTGACAATGGGACAAGAATTTGTAAGTCAATATCTTGCTCAAAATGCGCGCAGCATTTTGGCCGATGATCACCCGATGACACTTTTTTTACAAGACATGATGAATCGCATTGCTGGTGCTTCAGATACTCGTCGTTTTACACCTAAGGTTTATGTCATTAATGCAGATGTTTTAAATGCTTTTGCGTTACCTGGCGGATCTATTTTTGTTTTCCGTGGTTTAATCGAAAGAAGTCCTAATGAAGCAGCGCTTGCTGGTGTGCTTGCCCATGAGTGGGCCCATGTTGCGGCTCGGCATGGTACTAAAGGGGTCACTCGTCAAATTAAGCTCATTTTGGGGGCCATTGGGACGCGCCTAGTGCTTTATACAATTGCTGCCATTTTAAGTTCAAATGATACCAAGGACGACGCTTGGGCCGAGGTTATTTTACCTCTTATTGGAGATCTGACAATTGTAGGAGCTCAGCTTCAAATTTTACATGGTTCACGCGTCAATGAATTCGAAGCAGACCGCCTTGGATCCCAATATGCTTATAAAGCAGGTTATGCTCCTTATGGATTGGCCTTGATGTTTGAGGAATTCAAAAAAATGGGGGGAGATTCAACCTCTTTAGAAGAAATTCTTTCTACTCACCCAGACCATGATTCTAGAATTAACCAAGTCGTCAATATTTCACGTTTCTTTTTGCCTGAGGAAAGAAATTATATTGAGGCATATACACCAGAGTTTAGAGACGCTTTTGTGGCGCTCACTGGAGTTGTGCTTCCTATCGGCAAAGAGGCAAATGTGAGTGTGGCCAAAGGATTAATTGGATCAGTTGATAAGCTTGTGCACGAAGAATTGCAAAAACAAATAGGTGATTCTTACCCTCAATATAAGCCTGCTCAATAGGCTAAATAAGGGGAAGGTCATTGACCTTTCCCTTTACTTTCTCTTCTAGTTTGAATAAATTCATTTTGTTTTCAATTTGTTTTTTGAGGAGAAAAGTGTGACTTCTAAGTTCTATATTACAACGCCTATTTATTACGTAAATTCGACTCCCCACCTCGGACACGCTTATACGACGATTTTTGCGGATGCAATGCGACGTTATCATCAGCTCACCGGCAAAGAGACTTATCTTTTAACTGGTACAGATGAGCATGGGGACAAAATTGCAAAAAAAGCAGCTTCCCTCAATATGACACCTAAAGAAATGGTTGATAAGAATTCAGAGGTCTTTAGAAATTTGGCCCCTAAGCTTGCTTCTACCAATGATGATTTTATTAGAACGACGGATGAAAGGCATATCAAAGTGGTGCAAGCTTTATTGCAGAAAGTATATGATAAGGGTGATATTTATTTTGCAGAGTATGAGGGTAAGTACTGTTTTGGTTGTGAGCGTTTCTTAGGGGATGATGAACTTGTTGATGGCAAATGCCCTGATCACAAAACAGAGCCTGAAACAATTAAAGAAGGAAATTACTTCTTTAAGATGAGTAAATATTGGGATGAACTCCGCCAAAAGATTGAGGATAATCCTCGCTGGGTTCAACCAGATAATTTTAGAAATGAAGTGATTGGGCTTCTGAAACAAGGAGCACAGGATCTTTGTATCTCTCGTCCCAAGGAGCGACTTACTTGGGGAATTGAACTTCCTTTTGATAATAAGTTTGTTACCTACGTTTGGTTCGATGCTTTGATTAATTATATTTCTGCGCTCGGTTGTCCCGATGGAGAACTCTATCAAAAGTTTGGTGGAGAGATGAGCCATCTCATTGCCAAAGATATTTTAAAGCCTCACTGTGTCTACTGGCCAACAATGTTGTTATCAATGGAATTGCCCTTACCGAAAGAGATCGCCATTCATGGTTATTGGTTAATGGATTCTGGAAAGATGAGTAAATCTCACGGCAACGTTGTCGATCCTTTCGAATATATTGAAAAGTACGGTATTGATTTACTGCGCTTTTATCTTCTTCGCACAATGCGCTTTGGCAGAGATTCCGTCTTTTCACATGATGAGTTTTTAACAACAGTCAATGCAGAGCTAGTGAATAATATTTTTAATCTTTATTCACGTCTTGTGGGGATGTGTCGCAAAAATACAGATTTAAAAATTCCAGCTTATGGACCTCAAGGGGAAAAAGAGCAAGAGCTAAAGCATGCCTTTAGCTCACTTAAAAGAGAGCTGGAAGATATTTGTCTTAGTTTTCAGTCGGATCGCTATATCGAAAGAATTGTACAAGCTTCAGGTGCGATTAATAAGTATTTGGATGAATCCAAGCCCTGGAGCTTGGCAAAAGATCCTACTAAAAAAGAAGAAATGGGAACAATCTTGCGTTTGAGTTTAGAGGCTGTTCGGCAGGTGTTTGTATGGCTTTCTCCGGTGATCCCTAATCTCAGTCAAAAAGTTCTTGCAGAATTAGGTGCAGATGGAAAGGACCTCTATGCTCAGTTAGATTCTTGGGAAATTCTTGAAAATGAACAAGCTTTGCCTGAAAAAATAACAGCAGTTCCTCGTCTAATGGAATAGGCATTTGCTTAAGGCATATTTTTGAGCATCTTCTGATAGTTACTGATAAATTGTCCATCATCAGATGTTTCAGGATGTTTCATTTGTAGTCCCGCGGCAACTCCACGACTGACAACTTCCTCTAGATTGTCAAAAGAAGGCTTTTCGATAAAGTCAAAAGCCCCGTATTTGAGTGCTTCGAGCATGAAGTTTTCGCTTCCATAGGCCGTGAAAAAGATGAAGGGGACCTTATTTCCACTTTGACGAACACTTTTGATAAAACTAATTCCATCCATTACAGGCATTTTAATATCGCTGAGAATACAGTCTACTTTATGGCCCTCGATAAGCTTTAATGCCTCAGCTCCGTTATTGGCCGTTAAAATATTGGGAAAGCGCTCTTCTAATAGGAGCTTTATCGCCTCAACAATTGGCTTTTCATCATCAACGATTAATAGGACAGCATTTTCAAGTTCCATAATTTTTACCTTCTACAATTTTCTTTTTATTCCGGCCGCAATGAGTTTTCGATCTATCTCAATGAAAGGTTGACCCTTTTGCTCGGAGTTGCGCAAAGAGACCTTTTCAAGCTCTTTATCGTCATTATGACATAATTCTTCATTATTAATAGTGTTAAGTGCGAACATTTCTGGCTTTTGGTAAGCTGATTGGTAAACAAAGCGTCGTAGTATTTTGAGTTCTTTTTCGGTGACGCCATGAATGAATCCCATATAGTGAAAAGAATCTTTAACATGGCTTAATTCTTTAATGGGAGGAATAATCGTTATAAACATATCGAATGGTTGAGAAATGCGAAGCACTGAAAAATAGGGCAGCTCTTCTGTCGTCAGAAATGTAATTTCATGTTCGGTAACACTTGTAATAAATGTATTGAGAATGATTGCTGCCGAAGTCATATTATGAGTGCGGTTGAAAAAATTTTGAATGGCACTTTCTGAAACTGGCACAGGAGTAGCTTTTCGTTTTAGAAATAGATCCACAAGCTGGCCTATTGTTTCTGTATTCATCTTTTCATTGTGAGTAAGAATTGAGGTATAGGCAAATGCTTTTTGAAAGGCATGAAATCCTGAATTGCAATTAAATACGACTATCATTGGAATAATATCGTTTCTCTGTTTGATCGCCTGAATGAGCTCGAAAATATGATTGGTATTATTTTCGTTTTCATTTTCATCTTCTTGTTCATAGAAGATTAAATCATAGGGCATATTCTCAATAAGATTGGCGGGATCTTTAAGACAAGGAAAGTAGTCAATTTCAAATTTTGCATTATTTTTATTAATTTTGTGTAGTGAGGATAGCTCATTTAACTCTTTATTGATGATCAATATTTTTAGAGCTGAATCACTATAGCATTCTTGATTGTTTAAAATCCAGGTTTCAACAGTATCGCGAAATAAGGTTTTTTCAGTTGTGTCATCCCAGGGACCAGGATAATTATTGTGCAATTTGATAAGAGTGGTGTGCCCTGATGCGATTGCATTTTCATTTACATAATCAACTTCCGCCGGAGAATATGAGAATTCCTGAAAAAAAGAAGGGCGCAATTCTAATTTTTCACCTAATGAAGGTGTAATATCTGTTTCTATGATGCATTGATCTTCAGCAAATGAAAGAATAAATGCAGGTAGCTCCATTTGAAGAGGCAGCTGCAAGGCAGAGGCAGAAGCATAGGATGGAAAGTTTTGGTGATTTTCAAAAGCAATGTAGGACGCATCGTGAAATACAACTTGGTCAATGTCATCGCCTTTGATGTAGGTATAAAAAAGCCCAAAGTGAATGAGTTGTTTAAATTCATTTATTTGTTCTTTGTTATGGAAAACTCCAATCAGCGGAGTTTGGGCCATTGATTGGTGATGACGGCTTAGCACTAGAAAAGAAAGAACTTCTTGGTAGCTTTGCAGGTGTTCTTTGCTTTCTTTGTCATAGTTGGCAAAATCAATAAAAATTAGATGGGCCGGCTCTTTTTCGATTTCTTGGCAAAAGATGGAGCCTGCTTTTTTTTGAGGGAATTCAATT
>QKCN01000120.1 GCA_003245675.1 Bacteriovoracaceae bacterium
AATCCGAGATGATTTACCGGACAGGCAAAGAACTTGACCGGTCGCCCTGGCTGGTCTAAATTGATTTTGTCCTATTTTGATGGTGTTACGGGAGGGGATCATGGCTATTTTCTCAAAATCTTTCGAACCGCTGTGTCGGCTGTACCGACTGGCGGTTTTGTTGTTCTATGGGGGTAAAGAAAAAATTCAACATGATTCCAGTGCGTTGGAAAATTTATTGAGAAGTGAAATTACTGTTAGCCAATCAGAAAAGGAAGATCATGAAAGATCTTATTTTGTCACCAACAGCAGAACTCGTTGTTGCATCTGGTGTCCCTCAAATTTTGACCCAAGTCAGGCCCGTGTGGCAGGCAAAAGATCTTATAAACCGCGTAAAAAAGCTTCTCCCGGTTGATCCAAGTAGTGCATGTCAACGACTTTTTAACGCTGGGATCCATGACCTACGTGAAAAGATTGTTATTGCTGGTGTTGATATTGCTGCCGATGCAGCAAAACAGTTCAAACTTCCCCCAGTAAACAACCCTGAAGATATAGAGCATTACCAAACATCCAAAATTATCGACCTGTCTTATCGAATGGGTCTTTTATCCCGGCCGGAATGGCGCAGAGTTTCAAGATGTTATGAAATTCGTCGGGACCTTGAGCATGAAGACGATGAGTACGAAGCAGGCGTGGAAGACTGCGTCTATATCTTCGAGACTTGTGTGAATGTAATTTTGGCAAAAGACCCGATTCATTTAATCAGAGTCACTGATGTAAAAGAACTTGTTGAGGAGCCTCAACCAGCAGTTCCTGCAGAAAGCCTTTTAACAGATTACGAGCATGCGCCACAGCCAAGGCAGGAGGAAATACTCAAATTTCTCACAGCTGTCGCAATAGATGAAGAGCAGGCAGAGTTGGTTCGTCAAAATGCTTTTACATTTCTGAAGCATTTTTCAGATATTACTCAGAATCAAGTTAAGCTCACACTTGCTGGTCACCTGCAGGAGAAAATCACTCGTAAAGGGCCATCCCGATTGCTAATACGTATTGCAGTGGCAGCGGGCGTTCTTCCCTATTTGAAAAAGAACCATCTAAAAGACTTTTTTTCTTCAGTGTTTCAGCAAAGGGAAAAAGTAGGGCACAATTGGGGGGCATTTTCATCACATGGAGAACTATTGCGAAGTTTCAAAGACATCGGTGGCTTGGTTCATTGCCCTGCAGAGGAAAGAAAAGAAATATTGAAATGGTTAGTGTTGGCATATATCGGTGTCCCTGGGGGCAGGACAAGCTATGGAAATATAAGACATGTATTTTACAGCAATACGGCAGCCCCTTTGGTAGAGGAACTAATAAGCGAATCGTCAGACATTATAAGATCTGAACTGCACAAACTTCAAAAAGACAAAAACATTAAGCGTGCGATAGAAAATGAACATATTCAGCGAAGGGTTGACCATCTTCTCGATCTAGTAGAAGAAGACATAGGAAATGGCTAACCCGGCACTGAACTAGAACTGTTGAAAAGGCGGCTGTTCTCGAAAATGTGTACTTAATTGTTCGGCGTTTCACAGCCGGTTAGCTTAAACCGTAGGTATCTAAAAGAGTAAATAAATGGAAATTTCGCCAAATATAATAGCAGCTACAATAGCTGCCCTGTCAGCCCTAGGTGGTAGCTTCATAGGTGGTGCAATGACAATTTGGGGGGCAAAAATAACCACAAACAAAGAATTCCGCCTTAAAAGAGAAGAGGTTCTAAGGGAAGCAGCAAAAGAAAGAATTAATAAATTATATAAACCATCAATAAACTATCTGGCTCCAACACCACCATATGACGATTTTTACCTTGAACGTGAGTTTTGCGGAACAATCATTGATTTTTTTGAAAATAATGAACTATATGCATCCTCTGAATTGCTAGGTATTTTTTGGCAATTTAGGTGGTCATTTTTTAACAGCCCTGATGAAATCAATAAATCGCTAGGCCTTAATTTATACAACAAAGCTTTTGACGAATACGAAAGTTTAAAAGAAATATTAGGCTATGGCCACATTCTAAAAAGGAAATCAACAACAAAAAAGATTTTTTCAAAAATCAGTAAACAGTCCGAAGAAATTATAAGGAATGTAAGGCACAGTAATTTTATAAGAAAAATAAATAGAAGAAGAAAAAAGATACCTAACCCTAAAATGAAGGCGGACGATTGAGACAGTGGTGCTTCCCGAAAAGGCCTCTACTAAGCCAAGCTAGCACCTCGTCGCCGCTTATTTAATTCCATTGCCCCGTAGAAAAAACCGTTTGTCTGATAACTCACCATTTCCAGAACACAAGAACGCCCAACCAGAATTACCGAGTTGGTCGTTCTTGGCAGTTGTTCTATATTGCAATCCTGCTTTATCTAAGAATATATAGAATGCTCAAGCCTCATATTCTTCGGCCGACTGATGCTTGTATTCAAACGTTGGCACGATATAACGCAGCTACCCGTTCATTGAGCCCAAACACCTATCGATCCATCATTAAAAAACCAACCCCTACTCCATCAATGCCCGAGCATTTGCGCCATG
>QKCN01000049.1 GCA_003245675.1 Bacteriovoracaceae bacterium
AGGGCCTTGGCAAAAGTTTAAAAGAACACCTGTTTTTGCCCCAAGGCCCCCCCCCGAATTCACTGCAATTGTCAAAAATGAGTAGCAACTAAAAGTCTTGGACTTAAAGTCCATAGTTTTGGACTAGCGTGTTGAAACAATAAAGCTCTCATAAAGCCTTTTCATAGTAGCCGTAATAACCATACTTACCGGCACTCTGAATCTCGTTTACACCATTACAAACGACTCCAAGAAGATTATAATTTTTAAGCAACGAAAGAGCTTTTGCCACTTTATCTTCTGCAGTATATCCTTCCCGTACCACAAACAAAATACCACCGACAACATTAGCAATAAACTGTGGTTCAGCAAAAGGAAGCACAGGAGTGGTGTCGATGATAACATAGCGGTCTGCATACCGACTTTTTATTTCCTTTAATAAAGTTTGCATCTTATTTGAAGAAAAAAGTTCGACCGGATTAGAAACCACGCGGCCAGCAGGGAGAATAGAAAGTTTGCCGATGCCAGTTTTGACTAAAACCTCACTAACATCCATATCATCAAGTACACAATCAGTTAAACCTAGCGTTGCTTCAAGGCCAATATATTTCATAATGGTAGGGCGACGAAGATCGGCTTCAATTAGTAAAACGGTATGATCAAATTCTTGGGCTAATGTAATTGCCAAGTTAATAGAAGTTAATGTTTTGCCATCACCGCCAATGGCGCTTGTCACCATTAATGACTTATCAAACCGACCCAATTGTGCAAGCTTCACAATTGCGGATTTAAGTTTACGATATTGTTCAGATGCAGGATCATTCTGTTTATTAGCAGAAATCAAAAAAGGGTGATTAATCACTGGAGTTGGGATTGAAGAAAAGGGTTCATGATTAATATCATGAGGACGGGTTTTTTGATTATCGAATCGGTTTATATCAGTTTCAGGAGCGATAGCCTGTACTGACATCTTCCTCTTTTTCTCCGCCATCTCAATAGCATTATCTATTCTACTCATATTTCTCTCTAATTAATTAAAATTCGAAAAACTCAGGCGTGAAGGAATACAGCTATAAATTTGTCAATTATTGTCAATCCTAATAAATCATGGACGATCATACATAAAATAAAGAATAGACAAAAAGCAGCATAGGAATAAATCATCTTGTCTTTTCGACGGTCTAGATTGACGTGTTCGCTATCAAACATAAGTGGAATTTCAGCCAAAACCGTAACGCCTAATGAACGAAGAGAATCTGCTCCTTTGACGGTATCATCTAATTTTTCTCGTACAACTACAGCAGCAATGCCCGCAGCAAACCCAACACAAAGCCCCAACAACATCTTAAACAACCTCGAGATTCCTATTGGAAAAGTTGGCAAAATTGCAGGATCAACAATTCGAAAAGTTGTCGCTTTATCTGCAACTTCCATCTGTTTGGAAACCTCAGCGACACCGACTCGTTCAAGCAAAGTCTCATAAACATTCTGACTCATTTCACGTTCACGTTCCATATCACCGAGAATTTTCTTATCTTGAGGGAAATTTCCCAATACTCGTTTGTTATTTTCTATTTGTTCAGACAATTCTTTTTCCCGTGCAACCAAAGCGTTTAAATCAGACTGAACAGTGTTCATCCTCATTTTCAGATCAACAAAAACGGGATCTTCAAAAGGATTAAAATTTTCTTGCTGAGGTAACACATTCCCGTTTTCTTGTATTTGTTGTTCTTTTTGTTTTTTCTCCAGTTCGGCAATCATTTTTTTAAGTCTAACTACAGCAGGAAACTGGTCATTATAGACCAATAATAGTTCTTCGAGTTGCGATTTTAAAGATGATACTCGATCACTCCCATCGGGTTCATCAAAATTATCAAAAAAGGGGTCATCCTTGGGACTTGCCGATTGCTTCATCAGTTCTAATTGCTGTTTAATTGTATTTACCGTAGCAATCAGCTCGTTTTTTTTCAGTCTTAAATTTTTAAGTTCTTCCTGATATGCAGCTATTTCTCGCATAATGGAAGATTCAGTGACTGAAGAAAAAATACCTGTTGTTTTCCGAAAATTATTTATTTTATCTTCAATCTCATCTAATTTCTTTTTATAAAACTCAAGCTGCTCAGAGAGAAACCGGTTTGCACCGAAAGACTCTTCTCTTTTGGCTGAAAGGTTCTCTTCAACGTAGGTATTAACTAATGTATTAATATAATCTCTAGCAAACTGTGGATCAGTATCAACAAATGAAACAAAAAAAAGATCATTCCCTTTAAGAGTTATTATCGTTGTTTCTTGGCAGTGCTTTACCATAGCCTCTAGGTCTTCAGAGCTTTCGAGTTTAGCGTCCATATCCAATTTTTTCAAAACACGCAGAATCATATCGCGACTAAGCATATAATATCGAAGAACACGAATACGATCTTCCATTGAAGGAGTTACAGTAAGACCTTTCATTAGACTATTGACTACATTCTCCTCAATAAAGACAGTACTTTTTGCCTCATACTTTTTGGGTGAAAAAAAACTACCGACAACAATCAGTAGAGCTATGGTCACAGCAGTTAA
>QKCN01000078.1 GCA_003245675.1 Bacteriovoracaceae bacterium
ATGCCCATTATCGTGGGCCTAATTGGAACTACCATCACCCCCTGGATGCAGTTCTATATGCAGGCGGCTATCGTAGAAAAAGGTATTAAAAAAGAGCATCTATGGCATACCAAAGTGGATGTCATCGTGGGCTGCTTGGCCATGTTTTTGGTTACCCTATTCATTATTATCTGTTGTGCGGCAACTCTCCACCAATCCGGTATCCAAATTGAAAGTGCCAAAGAAGCGGCCATGGCCCTGGAACCTTTGGCCGGAGAATACTCCTCGGGACTTTTTGCCCTAGGACTCTTTAATGCCTCAATCTTTGCAGCTGCCCTTTTACCCCTAGCGACAAGTTATTATGTTTGCGAAGGGATGGGCTGGGAATCTGGTGTTGATAAAAATTTTAAAGAAGCGCCCAATTTTTTCCTTATTTTTACCGGATTGATCATCATGGCATCAGTCATGGTTCTCATCCCTCAAGTTAATCTATTTAAGATCCTAATCTGGTCGCAAATTATCAATGGTGTCCTCATCCCCTTTGTCATTCTCTTCATGGTAAAAATATGTAATGACCCTGAAATCATGGGCCAACACGTAAATAGCCGAATTTACAATTTTATTTGCTATCTAATCGTACTTATTATGATTTTGGCCAATGGGGCCCTTATCTACTTTGAAAACCCCTTCTTTAGTCATTGATTATTCCTTCTTGAAAGTTTTACACTGTGCGTTATTTTTTTAACGCACCACGTCGTTTTGTGATATCTTGCGCGCGAAGTAGAATTCAAAGGAGTTATGGTGAAAAAGAGTTTACTAAAAATTTCTTCTCTCGGTTCACTTTTATTTTTACTCGCCTGCGGGGCCGAGAATCAAAAAATTGAGCAAACAATGAGTACCAGCCCCAGTAGCCAGACTGAATTAGTCTCTGCACAAGCCAGGGCCTTACAGTTAAAGCATGAATTTAATCTCGCCATTGATGAAGCAGCACTCTCTCGACTCATCCAATATGAAGAGCAAAAACTGAGTAGTGATGAAATTGCGGAACAAGAAACACTGCTGACCATTGAAACAATTGAAGAAGTGATCAAAGAAGAAATCCGCAGGCAACAAGAAACTGGGCGTTCGGATTTTGAAATTTTCAGCCACGTCATGAACAATGTTGAAAGGGATCTAAAAAATATAGATGAAGAACTACGACACCCCATCAAAGAAACAGCCTATAGTTACCTCTTGTCCAATCTTGATCTTGATGAAAGCATTGCCAGTTTAGGAGAAATGCCCACCCAAGAGGAAATTTCAGATCGCCTCATGGATAAAATGAATTCATTGAACCAGAAAAAAATGAATGGATTAAAGGCCATGCTAGCATCAGGTCAACAAACATCCCTCAAAGCCAAAGCCTCTGCTCTTGCCTTATCGGATATTGCAGAGCAGCCCAAAACATTACTCAATTTCAATTCCAATAAAGAGATGGCCCTACACATGCTCAATGAAAACAGCTCAGATGCTTATCCGCTGACAACCAGAAGTAGCATTAGCACTCAGGAAAAGTTTTCTACTGCTGAAACACTTTCCCTACAAGTCAGTATTGAATTCATGGGAGTTAAGCTTAATGCAGGTCCCGTTATTGAATTTGAACAAAGCTACTCAACTTCTGCACAAATTATTGCAGAGGGAGTTACTCCCTTTATTAGCAATCGCGGAGAATTTGATTTTACTGACCGCACAGTTCTAGGAGAACCAACAGGTAACGACAAACAACGACTCATCGTTTTTGCTTGCTCAATGAATGCCCATATCTTAAGCAAATATGAAGGTAAAGGCGGCTTCACAGTTGGAGGCTTAGGTGGTGGCGCCAAAATAGAAAAGGAATTCAGAAAATCAGTAAATATTAGTTCGCGCAATATTCTCGTGCCACATACAATCGCCGGAAAACAAGCGACACTCAATACTCTTTCAGAGTTTTGTCACAACGACTTTGCTAACACAAAAACCTATAGCCGTAAAAGCCTAAAAGAGAACCTTTATACGCTACTAGAAAACACAGCTTCAGGATTAACTTTTACCAATCCAGATACTCAGTGTATCACTGATAAACAATGCTATGGCTGGTATAATAAATTGGTATGGCTTCATCGAGTAAAAACAGCTCCGCGTTGCATTCGCTCTACCGGAAATGATGTGCTCTATGTCTGTAAACTCAGGGGAAGCCAAGGCGCTCATTGCCCAGTCTACAAAGATGGAAAACGCGTCAGTAGTGGAGACTTCGAATACGTTTGTGATAAAGGTCTTAAATGCACCATCACGGCAGAAGGAGGTTGGTTTACTAGAGGAGAAATGTACGCTTACTGGGAAGCCAAATGTCTTTAATACTTGCCAGCACCTCAACTTATAGAAGAGATTTACTAAAAAGAATAGTGGGCGACTTTCAATGTGTCGCCCCTTTAGTTGATGAAGAACAAGAAAAGGGAAATAATCTTTCCCCTTTAGCGTTGGCCCAGAAACTAGCTCGTCTAAAGGCTGAAGCTGTTTTTAAACAATATCCTCAGTCCAC
>QKCN01000102.1 GCA_003245675.1 Bacteriovoracaceae bacterium
TTTTCATATTGTCGCGAATGGTTCTTAAAGCAGCAACATTTTCTTCACCTAGGACTGTTTTCGCTTTATAGCGTTTGCTTTCACCAAATTGCGATTCATTTCCCATTACTCCAAGGGCCATTTGAGCCAAATCATTATACTCTTTGTCAGTCAAATTATAGAGTTTACGGATCTCTTCTTTTTCTGTTTCCAAGGTTTGGGCAAAGCCCTTCACTAATGGCGTTTCAAGTTTCTTATTATTGATCACAAAGTGGATATCGGAGTTATAGCTTTGGCGGGGCGAATAATTGAATACGCCGTAATCATTTTTTTTATCATAGGTGGTAAAGTGTAACTTGTCGTCTTTGACAACGAACTCGTTCGATTTGTCTTCAGGAAGAACATAGATTTGGCTCCCTTCTTTTATGTGCTGCATGAGAATCCCCATGTCGCCAGATGCGAGATTAATGCAGCCATCCGAGTAGCGGTTATCGGCTGCATTGTCATTATCCATGGCCACTGCGCGGTACACACAACCCACAGGGATTTGGTGAATGCTCATCGCCTGCTCATTGCCTCTTTCATCTTTGAGAATAATGATATTGTCATCGTAGTATTTTTTGTAATTTCCACCCGTTCCTTGACGTGAAAACTCATAAATTCCTGCTCCAGTTTTTCCAATATTGAACTCTTCAGTTTGTGTATTTTTGCTTTTGGTTCTTTCATCCCCAGCTTTTTTGCCAATACCTATTTCCATTGTCGAGATGACATCACCACTACTGCTATAAAGGGTTAGTAAATTTTTCTTTTTGTCGACGACGGCATAATTCCCAAGCTTTTTATTTTTATTGAACTCGACAATTGTTTCTTCGTCAGCAAGTGAATTTAGATAAGCTTCTTGCATTTGAACTTCGCTATAGGGAGTCATTGTTTCGCGAAGCTTTTGATCTTTTTCAACGGCCTTTTTGAATTGTTGATATTCAAATTCATAGTCGGCGCGAGGGGCAACATAAGTGCTGTCGGCTTCGGCAATGTAGTAGCTACTCGTCAAAATGGGCATATCAAATTCGGCTTTATTGTCCTGGTCTTCTTGATTCGAGTTTTCTGTTGTTGGCCTGCCGGCTTGAGTTTTCGCCTTTTCAGTTTGCGCAGTGGGAGCTTCTTCTTCTGGATCGGTTTTTTTCTCAGTGGGTGAAGGAGTCGTTGAGCTACTGACAAGATTTGGGGTTTCCTCTTTTACTTCTTCAATAATTTCACCCAGATTAAAGAGGGCCCTGGGGATGAGTTCATCAATTTCAGCTTCACATATTTTTCCCGCTTCAAGACATTCTTCTTTAAAAGCTTGAGAAAAATCGCCAATTAAAAGCTGTAGTGCCCCTTTTAATTTTTGTTCTGAGCTTTCAATTCTCTTTTGTACTGTTTCAAGAGATAGGTTCTCTGCTCCTTTAATCACTCCTGTGTAGCGCGTGAGCAGATTTGAGAGATTCGTCAAATTGTGCTTGGCCGAATAACGACCATATTTTTTCTCCATTTCCTTGGTGATTTTATCCATGTACCAAGTAATTGCGACGTCGCTCATATCAATATCTTCATCCTTGCCTTCTGTTTTTAATGCCAGCAAAAAGGCGGATATTTCCTTATTGTAAAAACGCATTTGGGGTTTGAAGTAATAGGATGATTGAGAGAGTTTTTTTTCCAATAATTGTGAATCAAAAACCTGTCCGTATTCGGCATAGATACTTTTTAGTTTGGGAATGACTTGAGTTTCACGATCCGCGCTAAGGATTTCATTTTTCTTGGCATTAATAAGCTCTTCTAGAGTATGCATATTTTTTTGCAAGACTTTGGCCGTCATCTTCAACGTCGTCAGCGAAAATTGTTTTTGGAGAATGCCGTGTTTATCTTCTTTGAGTAAACTCTCTAACTCTTTTAGCGCTTTTTCTTTGCAATCGAGAGGAACAGGAGCTTCTTGTCCCCAAAGATAGCTTGTTTGCACCAAAAAAAGAAAACATAAAAGTTTGATAAACATTGGAATTCCTTTTGATTCTTATTTATCTTCTTTTCGGAACATATAATGTTGAGGTTTAGCTAATCTTTTCTATTTTCCTGCCGATAGGGGAAGTAAGGAGTGATGCATGAACGCAGAACAAAATTTATTTGATCTTATTGTCAATCGAGTTGGTTTCCTGATGGAGCGAGATGATCCCTATGAGGAAATTCGCAAGATGATTGTCATGGAGTTAACTCTAAATCCAGAATTGGCAGAACTATCTGATCATTCACAAATTTTTTATCAAGTTGTGGAGAAGCTAGTTGCCTTCTACGATGATAAGGTCTTGACGAGCCTTTGGAATGAATATAAGTACTACGATCTAATCGGAAATGCAGCGTAGATAAGTAGTAGGAGTTCATTCTTAAAATCAAAGATATTTTTCTGAAACAGAAAACGACTGTGAGCTTTGAGTTTTTCCCTCCCAAAACCAAGGAGGGGGCTGGCAAGCTGTTTTCTAATATCCAAGATCTTTCTTATTTGAAACCCAATTTCATCAGCGTAACTTATGGTGCCAATGGCACAACTCGCGAATTAACACATGATTTGTTACTCCGCTTGAAAAAAGAAACCCCTTTTTCTGTAATCTCTCATTTGACTTGCGTCGGAAGCAGCAAAGATGAAATTAGAGAAATTCTTAAAAGTTATGATGAACATGGTATTCACAATATTATGGCCCTACGTGGAGATCCTCCTATTGGCGAAGATAACTTTGTGCCCCATCCCCATGGTTTTCAGTATGCCGCAGATTTAGTGGCATTTATAAAAAAAGAATTTTCTCATATGGGAATTGGAGTTGCGGGTTTTCCGGAAGGTCATCCCGAATCGATTAACCGTCTCAAAGAAATAGAGTTTTTGAAGGCTAAGGTTGACCAGGGGGCGGACTATATCTGCACTCAATTGTTTTTTGACAATAATGATTTTTATGATTTTTGCGAGCGCTGCGAATTGGCCGGTATAAAAGTTCCAATTATCGCCGGCCTAATGCCGATCAGCTCTATTCCCAACCTCAAGCGTATTGCGGAACTCTCGCGTCGGGCCCGATTTCCTGCTGCTTTATTGCGTTCCCTAGGGCGTGCTCAACATTCTGATGAGGCCGTTGAAAAAGTTGGTTTACACTGGGCCACAGAGCAGGCGCGTGATCTTTTAGATCATCAGGTCAAGGGCATTCATTTTTATACTCTTAATCGCTCTCGCTCAACGATGACCATCTGTGAATCTTTGGGAATTAATTCTTCTGAAATCCTTCAGGATGATACCTCATTTCTTTAGAAGGGTGCCTTTTATCGTTGGCATGTCAATTGGCTTGATAACGCTTATTGAGCTTGGCATCTATCTTTAAAAATGCTAAGAAAACAGTAACTTAAGGGTCAACGCTATTCAGTAATGAATTTTAGAAGTTTTCATGCTCTGTCTTGGCAGGACGAGAGTAGAATGGGGGGACTTAAGAAAACTTATTCGGGTGAATGAGATGAAGAGATTTTTCCAAAAATACTTTATGGTCAAAGGCATCGACGTGGTCGTGCAAAACACCTCTTTGGCCGAAACTGTCGTACGGGCACAGGTGCTTTGCTATATTTTTGCGTTTAGTCTTTTTGTTTATGGCTTTGTCAGTTATCCCTTCATTAGTATCTACGATCCTTCCATTTCTCTATGGCATAATTTATGGCCACGCCTTCTTTTTAATTCTGTTCCCATGATTTTTTTGGGCATTTTTATGAGAGCGAAATGGCTGACACCCAAAACACTTTTAACAATATGGGGGTTTGCTTTTTGGCTCATTTTTCTCATCGCGTGCTGTATTCATGCTTGGGAAATTGCCCTAAATATTGATAATGGGATTTTACTTTCTTTTGATTCTTCTAATCAGATTACCTTTGCAGTCACTATCTTTTTTCTTTTATTGCCGCCATCACTTTTATGGAGGCTTTATGTTGCATCGTTAGTTTTTTTCTCTATACCTGCAGTAATCGTTTCTATTATGAGTGGGATCAATCCCGATTCTATTAGCTTTATGAGTAATAGTATTGGTCTTCCTATTTTAGCCTTTGCCGTGGCATGGCCTAGCGGTATTATTCTTTTAAAATTCAAGCAACGAGAATTTGAGCAGTCGCAGACGACATCTAAGCTTTTGCGGATGGTGCTACACGATCTTAATAATCAGCTAACAATTCTTTCTTTGGGTGTTGATCGGGTAGAGTATATAAAAACTAATAGTAATATTAATGCTTTCAATAAGGTTCGATCTTCTAAAGACAAAATTATTGAAATTTTGGATCAGGTCAAAAAAATTGAACAGAGTCGCAGTATGCGTGGGGGAGTTAAGTTAGGTGAAATTTCTCTTGGTGTGGCCCTACAAGAGCTCAAAAACTTATTTATGGATCGTTTAGCTCATAAGGGAGTCTCTTTGGAAATCTCTCATGAGATCGCTGATGATTTTGTGGTCGGCAACCATACCATCTTAGTTAACAGTATTTTGGCCAATTTTGTGAGTAATGCCATTAAGTTCTCTGACCCTGGAGGCAAAGTAAAAATAGAGACTAAGGAGGAAATGGGATCTATTGTTATTTTGGTAAAAGACCAAGGAAGGGGCATGACCGGTGAATTAATTCAGAAAATTTTTAATCAGGATGCCATTAGTTCTACGATTGGTACTGCGGGAGAAAGAGGAAGTGGATATGGCCTAATGTTGGCCCAATCTTTTGTAACTCTTTTCGGTGGCAAAATGACAATTTATTCCCCAGGGAATAGGTTCCATGAGAGGGGAAATGGCACACAGGTATATATAGAGCTGCTTCGCCCCCATTCTCGCATCAAGCATACCCCAAAGAATAATAGTGTTTTTAAAAATGTTATTTAATTACATTTGAATTATTTTAGCTTTCTTAAATAGTTTCTTCTTTTTGATTTTTGCTAGCGTTTTAGTACGAAAAATCTAAAAGGAGAGGACTTATGGCCAACCGATTACCCAGTGTTATTTTCTTGAGTGTTTTAGGATTTTCTTTAGGAGTATCCCTTACTCCTTATCTTTGGTGGGGTTCTGCTGCGCTTTTTCTCTCTCTGCCTCTTTTTGTTTTATCCTATCCACTAGCTGCTGCACTTATCGCTTCTTTTGTTAAAAAGGGAGTTGTTAGAGGAATTTTCCCAAGAGACACCAATCACCCTATGTATTTTAAAAGAAGAGTGTATGGCATTTGTTGGACCTGTGTTTATTATTTTAAGCCCATCTACTTTGCATGGTTGTCCATCCCTTTACTCAAGAAGATTCTATTTCGTTCCTTTGGCTATAAAGGACACATGAGCTTTACAATTTATCCTGATACTTGGATTCGCGATTTGCCTCTTCTGAACTTTGGAAAAGGGGCCTATATTTCTAATCGGGCCACGCTCGGAACCAATGTCTGTTTAATGGACAATAATATCACGGTGAATCAGATAACTGTGGGAGAAGGCTCTATTGTTGGCCATTTGGCAATGATTGCTCCAGCAGTAACTATTGGAAATAGATCCGAAGTTGGAGTTGGCTCTATTTTGGGATTCTTTACTGTCGTCTCCGACGATGTTCGTATTGGGGGAAATGTTCTTATCGATCATCGCGTGTTTTTGGGCGCAAAGTCATCGGTGGGGACTGGTGCCAAAATTGGGCGAGGCGCAATTATTGGCGAGAATATCAAAATTGCAGCAGCTGCTATTATTCCCGCAGGTGTTAAAATTTCGACTCAAGCAGAGGCTGATTTATACACTCCCAAAACCTTGCATTTTCCTGAAATTGCAAAGCATTTGGCGGAGACGTCGACAGTGATAATGAATTAAAAATCAATGTCTTAGACCTTTAATACTTGTTGAACGCTGCTTTCTGAGTTAAGTTAACCTAGATTAATAGATCGAGGAGTTTGCATGAAAGCAGTATATATCGTGAAGGGGCTTCGCACCCCTTGTGTTAAGGCCGGTACCCAATTCAAGGATATTCCGGCCCCCTTTTTGGCCACCAATTTAGTCAGAAATCTGTTGGATCGCGCTGGAATCAAAAATGATGAGGTGGACGAAGTTATTTTTGGCAACACGGGAACACCGGCCAAATATCCAAATATCGCCAGAGTCATTGCTTTAGAAGCTGGACTTGATTTAAAAACCGACTCTTATAGTGTGCATCGCAACTGTGCTTCAGGGCTAGAGGCTTTGAGCCAGGCATATTTAAAGATCGCTTCTGGGCGTTCACAAATTGTTGTGGCAGGTGGAACTGAAAATATGAGCCAAATGCCTTTGATGTTCGGTGAAAAGCTCAAGGAGATTTTTCTCGGACTCGCTTTTTCTAAGACATTAGGGCAGCGAATTCAGCACATCCTAAAACTTCGTTTACAGCATCTAAAACCTGTTATTGCTTTGGAGCAAGGCCTTACTGATCCTTTCTGCAATATCAATATGGGGATGACTGCCGAACTTTTGGCCCGTCGTTTTGGTATCACTCGGACAGAACAAGATACAGTGGCCCTTACTTCTCACCAAAGGGCGGTGGCCGCGACTAAGGCTGGTTTTTTTAAGGACGAGATTCTTCCTATGCCGATGGGGAAAAAACTAGAAAAGTTGTGCGCTGAAGATATTGGGCCACGCGATAATAGCAGTTTGGAAAAACTGGGGAAGATGAAGCCTTATTTTGATCGCAAAACGGGAACAGTGACTGTCGCTAACGCCTGTCCGATTACTGATGGTGCAGCCGCTTGCTTGCTCGTCTCCGAAGACGTTGTCGAAAAGTATGGGCTCAAGCCAATGGCCAAAATTATTGATTATCATTTTCATGGAAATTCTCCTGAGCAGATGGGGATTGCGCCTCTTTTTGCAATGGAAGGAGTTCTTGCAAGGGCCGGCATGAAGCTTTCAGATATGGATCTTATCGAATTGAATGAAGCTTTTGCTGCTCAGGTACTGGCTTGCCAAAAGATTGCTAAAAATGAAACCTTGGCAAAAGAAATAGGATTGAAAGGAGCTCTGGGAGAAATTCGCGACGACATCTTGAATGTCAATGGTAGCGGAATTGCTCTTGGACACCCCGTTGGTGCAACAGGAACACGAATTGTTGTTTCTTTGATGCATGAATTAAAGCGCCGCGGGAAAAAATATGGGATGGCTACACTCTGTATTGGCGGAGGGCAAGGTGGCGCCATGATTATTGAGAATCTTTCTTAGAGTTGAAAAAGAAGAGAGGGTGTAATGAATTTCTCAACAATTGGTTTTAAAGTAGAAGATGAGAGAGCATATATTAGTCTAGGTGAAAATGCAGAAAAAAGCCTGACAACTTTTAGTGAAAAGTCATTGCTCGAACTTAAAGATATTATTGTGCAAGTTGAGCAGTTGGCCAAAGAAAAGAAGATCAAATCCATGATCGTTCATTCGGTGAAGAAAGATTGCTTCTTGGCCGGAATGGATGTTTCAGTGATCAACTCTTTGGATTCATTTGATCGCGCACAAGAAGGCTCCAAGGCTGGGCAGGATATTTTCAATCGCATTGAAGATCTCCCTATTGATACCATCGCTTGCATTGATGGAGTATGCGTGGGGGGAGGACTAGAATTTGCCTTGAGTTGTCGTTATATCTTTGTCAGTGATAATCCCAAAACGAGACTAGGGCTGCCTGAAGTGAAGTTAGGCGTTTTACCTGGATTTGGAGGTACCTATCGACTCCCACGAAGAGTCGGAACTCCAAACGCCTTAGATCTTATGTTGACGGGAAAAATGATTAAGGCGCAAAAGGCACAACGCATGGGGCTCGCCGATCTTGTTACGGGCAAGGAGTGCTTGCTGGCAGCTGCCCTTAACCCTCAGCGCTTTAAAAAGAAGAAAAGTTTTTCCCAAAAACTCTCCAGTTTTGTGCAGCATTTGGGATTTGTGCAAAAAATAATTTTTAATAAAGCGAAAGAGAAGGTCGTGGAAACGACGAAAGGTTTTTATCCCGCACCTTTAAAAATTATCGAATTGATGGAGCTCAATCAAAAAAGTTTTCGCAAAAGTTCTTTGCTAAGAGAGGCAAAGTCATTTGCGGAATTATCGCAGACAATTCAATCTAAAAGCTTACAGAATATTTTCTTTATTCACGATAATGCCAAAAAAGCATTTAAAGATGAGGTTGCTCCTATTGAGCGC
This sequence comes from Bacteriovoracaceae bacterium, assembly GCA_003245675.1. GTDB lineage: Bacteria > Bdellovibrionota > Bacteriovoracia > Bacteriovoracales > Bacteriovoracaceae > SZUA-425. The sequence goes on from QKCN01000102.1 coordinate 8,168, forward strand.
AGTGCCGTCTTGGGCGCAGGAACAATGGGCGGCGGAATTGCTTGGCTTTTGGCAAAAAATGGTGAGCATCCTTACATGAAAGATATTTCGGAGGAGGGATTGAATCTCGGTTTGCAGCAAGCTGCTAAAAATTTTGGGGCAGCTTTAAAACGCAAAAAGATCACTCGCGATCAGTTTTTGCGCTCTATGCACTCCATTCTTCCCACCCTTAACTATGATGGCTTTAAGAGTGTAGACATGGTGGTTGAGGCCGTTGTGGAGAATATGGATGTCAAAAAGAAAGTCTTTGCAGAGCTTGAAAGCAATGTTCGCGAAGATTGTATTATTACCTCCAATACATCTTCTTTAAGTGTTGGTGAAATGAGTACAGCATTACAAAAACCAGAACGTTTTGTGGGTCTTCACTTTTTTAATCCCGTTCATAAGATGCCTTTAGTTGAAATTATTACTCATGAGAAAACATCACTGGAAGCGACTGCTCGTCTCTTTCAGTGGGTTCTGAAATCAAATAAGGTTCCTGTCGTGGTAAAAGATGGCCCTGGTTTTTTAGTCAACCGCATTCTTTTGCCTTTTTTGAATGAGGCTTCTTATTTATTGCACGAAGGAGTGGATCTCAATTTGATTGAAGAAGCTGCTTTGCAATTTGGCATGCCAATGGGGCCCTTTCGCCTTATGGATGAAATTGGAATCGATGTAGTTATCAAAGCAGGTAAAATCTTAGAAGATGGGCTGGGTAAGCGAGTTGCCACTTGCCCTCTTGTGCATCAGCTTAAAGATTTTGGATTATTGGGCAAAAAAGATAACAAAGGTTTTTACATCTATGATGAGAAAGGAAAGGTTTTAGAGCTTAATCCTCTTATTAAAGAAAAATATAGAAGCCGTAAAACGCTCGATGAGACAACCATTCAGATGCGTATGATTTTGCCTATGATTAATGAGGCTGCTCGTATTTTGGATGAAGGTTTAGTTGATTCAGCGGCCACTGTTGATTTGGCCCTTGTCTTTGGAATTGGCTTTCCTCCATTTAGAGGGGGACTTTTAAAGTACGCTGACCGAGAAGGACTTAGCCGCTTAACAGAGGTTCTTGTTGGGTTTTCTCAGGATATTGATGAATTGCGTTTTTACCCCTGCGATTATCTTGAAAAACTGTCCATTGAGAAGAAGTCATTTTACTCAGGAAACTAGGTGCTTAAGCGTTTTGTCCTCTATTTCTTTCACTTTATCTTGTTTAAAAAAACAAGACAGCGCATTCTTATTTTTGCTATGGCCGGACTTATTTTGTCCTCCTTTGCTTTGCTGGTAATGCAGTCTGTGATGGAAGGATTGCAAAAAGGCCTAGTCGATCGCTCTAAGTACATAAGAGGGGACTTACAGGCGATTTTAGAGGAAGATATCTCTGGCGAGGAGATGACAAAACTTGTAGAAGCCTTCGCTTCATATAATCTAAGCCTAGAATACGA
>QKCN01000018.1 GCA_003245675.1 Bacteriovoracaceae bacterium
ACACTCAGTAACTAAAATCTTAATATTCCCATCCTCAATTTCTGCCATCCCATCACTAATGTAGAAAGAAATCGTTTCCTCTTGAGTATCGGTGTAAGAGCAAATTCCCGCTTGCAGAGAAAAAATTCCACTACCATGATTTTCTAAAATTTCAAAAAAACCATGTGGAGTTGGAATTAAGACAGACTTTATCTCAATTTCTTTAGCAAATACGGAAAATGGCGTGGAAAGAGAAAGTATCACTAGAGAGCCTCACTCATTGCTTTTTCCTTAACCATGGATAAATTACCAACCATGTAAAAAGCTTGCTCCGGTAAATCGTCAACTTCACCTTCAAGAATCGACTTAAACCCAGCAATTGTTTCTTCTATTTTTACAAATTGACCAGCGATGCCAGTGAACTGTTCAGCCACAGAAAAAGGTTGCGACAAGAATTTTTGAATTTTACGAGCACGACTTACCAACAACTTGTCATCTTCTGATAATTCATCAATTCCCAAAATAGCAATAATGTCCTGTAACTCCTTATAACGCTGTAAAACCTCTTTTACCCTTTTGGCGACGGAATAGTGCTCTTCTCCCACAATTTCAGGAGTTAAAATCGTAGAGCTTGATGTCAAAGGATCCACTGCGGGATAAATACCTAGTTCAACAATAGCACGCGATAATTCTGTTGTTGCATCTAAATGTGAAAAGGTTGTCGCGGGAGCAGGGTCAGTATAATCATCTGCAGGAACATAAACCGCCTGGATAGAAGTAATGGAGCCATCGCGCGTAGAAGTAATCCGTTCTTGCAATTCTCCCATTTCTGTCGCCAAAGTCGGTTGGTAACCAACAGCAGAAGGAATACGCCCCAACAAAGCAGAAACCTCTGAGCCAGCTTGAGTAAATCTAAAAATATTGTCTACAAAGAAAAGCACATCCTGCTTCTCTTCATCACGAAAGTATTCTGCAACAGAAAGGCCAGTCAATGCAACTCTAGAACGTGCACCTGGAGGCTCATTCATCTGACCATAAATCAAAGCAGCCTTATCTAAAACACCAGAATCTTTCATCTCGTGATATAAATCATTCCCTTCACGCGTTCTTTCACCAACACCTGCAAAAACAGAGTAGCCGCCATGATGGGTTGCAACGTTGTTAATCAATTCCATGATGATAACAGTCTTACCAACCCCGGCCCCACCAAATAGACCAATTTTGCCCCCTTTCTTATAAGGAGCAAGTAAGTCAATCACTTTAATCCCTGTGTAAATAGGCTCTTGGCTTGTTGCTTGTGCCGAAAAACTCGGTGCTGGACGATGAATATCATAATACTTTTCAGCCTTGAGCTCCCCCATTTCATCAACAGGTTTGCCAATCACGTTAATGATGCGCCCAAGAACTTCGGGACCAACAGGTGTTCTAATTCTTTTTCTCGTATCAATAACGTCCACGCCTCGCGAAAGTCCTTCCGTCATATCCATAGCAATACAGCGAACAGTATTTTCACCAAGATGTTGTGCAACTTCTAGAACAAGATTATTTTTTTCTGTTCCAATCATGGGATTGGTCACAGTAAGTGCATTGAGAATTGGCGGAAGATGTTTTTCCGGAAACTCCACATCGACAACGGGACCAATAACCTGTTTCACTTTTCCAACAACTTCATCCAAATTCATATCACATACTCCTAAGACTTTTGCGAATTTGCCCCTGAGATAATCTCAGTAAGTTCGGTGGTAATACTCGCTTGTCTTAATTTATTCATTTTTAAAGTCAAATTTTTAACTAGCTCATTGCAATTTTCTGTCGCCTTATCCATCGACATCATGCGCGTAGCATGTTCCGATGTTCTTGCATTTAAAAGCACATTATAGGTCTGTGACCAAAAAATCTGTCGCTCTAAACTTTTTAACAAGTCGTCCTGAGTTCCATTCCAAATATTGCACTCATCAGTATATCCCTCTTCGATCTTTTGGGGAGACTCAATGGGAAGTACTTGCAATTCTTTTGAGGTATAGCTCAAAACTGAATCAAAATAATTATAGAGTATAGTAAAACCTGTAATTCTATTGCCCCTAAAATGGCTAAATATATTTTGTAAAAAATCATTTTTGAAAAACATATTTCCCAAAGGAAAATCTTCTAATTCAATTATTTCTTGTCTCAACGAATTATCGAGAAATGCCTTAAGCTTATTTCCAATGATGTAAATTTTAAAATGCTTTTGGGAGTGAACAGTAAGGAACTCACGCAAATAAGCCGCAAGACGACTATTATAAGGCCCACATAACCCTTTGGTTGAGGAAAGCACAAGTAAAACATGATCACCAGCTCGCTCAACCTCTTCTTGCTCAACAGCACTCGCACGCTGATACGTCGCCAACAGGGATTTATTAAAAACGGTCGAAAACTCTAACATTGATTTGTGGCGCGAATATTTAGAAGTTGATACCAACTTCATCGCACTTGTTGTTTTGTGCGTGCCTCTAATGGACTTAATTCGTTTTTTTAGCTCTTTGATATTTGCCATAATTATTTATTTAAAAATTCCTTTATGCAGTTTTCGATTTGCTCTTCTACGGCACGAGGAAGATCATTTTTTGTTCTAATTCTTTCCAAGACATCAGGAATTTTGTGATGCACATGAGCGAGAATCTCTGCAACTCTTTCGGAGATGACTTTTACTTCGATATTATCTAAAAGACCATGAGTCACTGAGAAAATAGAAAGGATCTGATCTATTTCATCCATTGGTTCAGAAGCTTTTTGCTTCAAAACTTCCACAAGTCGCTGCCCTCGGGCCAAAAGCTTACGAGTTGAAGCATCTAAATCCGATCCAAATTGTGCAAAAGATTCCATTTCGCGATATTGCGCCAAAGAAATGCGCAAAGGCCCTGCCACCTTTTTAAAGGGGCGCAACTGAGCCGCTCCTCCCACTCGCGAAACAGATAGTCCAACATTTACCGCGGGACGAACACCTGAGTTAAATAAATCAGATTCGAGATAAATTTGTCCATCGGTAATGGAAATCACATTGGTTGGAATATAGGCCGATACATCCCCCTCTTGCGTCTCAACAATAGGTAGTGATGTCAAAGAGCCTCCGCCCAATTTATTAGATAGCTTGGCTGACCGCTCTAGCAATCTTGAGTGCAAATAAAAGACATCACCAGGAAAAGCCTCTCTCCCAGGAGGACGACGTAAAAGCAAAGATAACTGACGGTAAGCTTGTGCTTGTTTGGTCAAATCATCATAGATAATTAAGGCGTGTTCACCCTTATCTCTAAAATATTCACCCATCGAAGTTCCGGCATAAGGCGCCATATAAAGAAGAGGCGCTGGGTGGTAAGCAGGTGCAGCAACAATTGTCGTGTATTCCATAGCTCCATATTCAATCAATGTTTGCTGCAACAAGCGAATAGTTGATTGCTTCTGCCCAATAGCAACATAGATACACTTAACTCCACGCCCTTTTTGATTAAGAATGGTATCAATCGCAACGGTAGTCTTTCCTGTTTTACGATCCCCCACAATTAATTCGCGCTGACCTCTTCCAATAGGAGTCATTGAATCAATAGCCTTAATTCCCGTCTGCATTGGCTCATGCACTGATTTTCGCTGAATAATTCCGGGAGCCTTGCGTTCGATGGGTAGATGAACACTCGCCCCAATTGGACCTTTCTCATCCATGGGGCGTCCCACAGCATCGACCACTCTTCCCAAAAGAGCTTCACCCACTGGAACTTTTACAACCTCTCCCATTCTTTTAACACGTGAACCTTCCTTAATATCTGGCTCAACACCCAAAAGCACAACTCCCACAGAATTTTCTTCTAGATTGAGAACCATGCCCAAGGTCCCATCTTCAAATTCAACGAGTTCACTTGTCATTGCATTTTTTAGGCCATAGACGCGGTCAACGCCATCATCAACGTTGATAACAGTCCCAATTTCTTCAACATGAAGTCGAGCGTCAAAACCATCAATCCGTTCCCGAATAATATTTGAAATCTCTTCTGGTCTAATTTCAAAATTTTCCATAACTATTCCTATTTTATTTTTAAATGATATTCAATTTGTTCTTTTACAGAAATTTCCAATCTCAAATCTTTCATTTCAACGACAAATCCAGCAACCATCCCTGGATCTGCAATATATTGAAAGTCTAAATTCAAATTATAATTTTTTTTCAAATAATCTTCGATTTTTACACGAATATCGTCCTTCAAAGTCTCTGCTTGTCCTCTAATAATCGCTTTTGCAACTGATGCCTTTGCATCTTGTTTTTCAATAATGTAATTTCGAATACCCGGAATGAGATAAAAACGATTTTCTGCGACAAGAAAAGTCAGATAGTACTCTATCTTTTTAGGTAATGAAATTTGGCGACACAATTCTATCAATACTTCTTTTCTTTCGGTGATAGAAAAAATGTCCAAATACATCAAATCTGATAACGCCTCATTTTTTTCTAATAAATCAACAAACATCAGAAACTGATTGAGTAGAGATAAATCATTTTCACAGATTTCATAAAGTGCATCCGCATATCTGTGATGAATTGGTCTTAACTCAATCATTGTATTTTCTCACTCAACTGCTTATCTATTTTTTCTGCTTTTGATTTATCTAGATGAATTGCCAAATAGAGATCCGTCTTCACTTCTCCAATGACTGTATTGGCCAATTTTTCGACAAAAGATTGCCTCAAACTTTTCAATTCATCCTTGGTGTTTTCCTTCAATCTTATTTTGAGAAGGGAAACTTCATTTTTAATATCTTTTTCCAGCAATTTTACTTTTTCTCTGAGTATCTCTGTTTCTGCAACAAACTGATGCCCCAATCCTTCTATTTTTTCGCTGTAATTCATTTTTTGCAAATTTGCATTTTGCCAAAGATCATCAATTCTCTTTCTATTATCCTGATACTTTTGATAATTTGAACGACATGCTTCAACAATTTTATCTTTCAGTAGAAAAAACAAGACACTAATAAATATGAATAGATCGATGAAAGGTGCAATCTGTTGATGGAGACTCACGTGCTCGACGCTCATTGCAGTTTCTCCATTAGTTGGTGCGAATATCCGGGAACTTCTTTTCTCAGCTGCTCTAAAAGCCCAACTTCTTGAGCCTCTAAAAGAGCTTTTGCATGAGTCAGCTCTCGGCGCTGCTCCTGTTGCATTTTCTCTAGTTCATTTTTTTCATGAGTTCTAAGATCTTTTTGAATCTTTTGAAATTCTTCTCTGTTTTTTTGAAAATTTTTTCTCAATTCAGCTTGATATTGTTCTTTGAGTTCCATGGCCAAACTCCAAATGATTTGAGCCTCTTTTTCTCGACCTTCTATTTCTTCTTTTTGTTTGAGAATTCTTTCGAGTAGTTTTTTTATAAAACCAAAGTACATGATGGGAAAAAAAGCGACGAGCAATGAAAACTGTATCCACAGCGTTTTGTCCGCACCTAAATCCGAAAAAAATTTGAGCAATTGTTCCACTTTCTTATTTGCCTTCTTTCATTGAAGTTGTTCCATGGAAAACGACTCCCTCTTCGACAATTAAGCTGGGAGCTGTAATGGTCCCTTCAAAACGAGCAGGTTTTCGAATTTCGACTCGCGAACTTGCTTTGATTCTTCCTTTTACTGTTCCAGAAATCAGCACAATATTGGCATTAATATCAGCATTAACAATCGCGCCTTCTGAAACAATTAAAGTATCGTTGGAAAAAATATTTCCTTCTACAAAACCAGCAATGCGAACAATTCCATTAAAGGATAGGTTACCTTCAAAGCGGCAACCTTCTTCGATGATTGCAGATATTTCACTCCGTGAACTCATATCAACTCATCCTTAATAAAAAGAATCCCCTGCTTTATGCAGGGGATTTCAAATAGATAAGAATGATGATAGTCGATCTTTTCTACTTTTTTAACAAAAATTCAAAAATATCATTAAATTCGGCTTCATTATTAAATTTAATTATGAATTGACCGGCACCTTTGGAGCTAATGCCCAAATCAAAGTGGTAGCCAGTACGTTTTTCGAGTTGATCGCGATAGGCCATAACTTTTTCATCAAAGGGGTTATGTTCTTGTTTTTCCTTAGCTTTTCTTGGTTTTTTGCCCACCAATTTTTCCAATTCCCTTACAGAAAGATTTTTTACAGCAGATTCATTGGCCAAACGAATGATGGTTTCTGTTTCTTTAACTGCGGCCAATACTTTGGCGTGACCAAAGCTAAGGGTATCTTTTTGAATGAGATTTATAACTTCACGAGGCAACTTCAATATTCTCAAGAAGTTAGCAATCGTACTACGTTCTTTTCCAACCCTTTTAGCTACTTCTTCCTGGGTCAATTTAAAGCTATCCATCAACTGAAAATAAGAAAGTGCCTCTTCCACACAATTTAGATCGCTTCTTTGCACGTTTTCAATAATGGCCATAAGAAGCTTTTGTCTATCGGTGGCACGTTTTACAATAACAGGAACTCGATCCAAACCTGCAAGCTTACTTGCACGTAGACGTCTTTCACCCGCAATTAGTTCGAATTTTCCATTTTCATTTTCAACAGCAACAAGCGGCTGGATGATGCCATTTTCTTTAATTGAATTGGCCAATTCTCTTAGCTCTTGCTCTTTGAAGATTTTCCTTGGCTGATAAGGACAAGGTGAAATTCTATTTATGTCAACAAGCTGTGGTCCTGCTGCACCAAATACCTTTGCATTAGTTCCAGCATCTGTCGCAATTGAGTTTTTCATATCACGCAAAACATTGGTTGAGCTGTTCTGAATAAGAGATGCAATACCTTTTCCCAACACAGATTTTCTTTCCATACTTAAAAACTCCTTTCCCTATTTCATTTTTGCATTCACATCGTATTCATCGAAACGAGGAATGGATGCTAAGTTATTTTTTTTTTTGCTTTCTCTGCGATCTTTTTCCCTAAACAAAATCTCTTTTGCAAGGGCGAGGTAAGCTTCACTGCCCTTAGAATTGATATCATAGAGAATGATAGGCTTTCCAAAACTAGGAGACTCCGACAATTTAATATTGCGAGGAATCACTGCCTCAAATACATCTTGTCCAAAATACTTACGAATCTCTGCGGCAACTTGTTTGGAAAGATTGTTACGCGAATCAGACATCGTTAACAAAATACCTTCCAGCTCCAAACTAGGATTGAGTGAAGACTTGATGAGCTGAACAGTATTAAGTAATTGAGAAAGACCTTCCATTGCAAAAAATTCTGTTTGCAAAGGAACAATATAGCGATCAGCTGAATTTAAAGCATTGACAGTCAAAAGACCCAAAGAAGGCGGGCAATCTATAATGATGTAGTCATATTGATCGCGAATTGTTTCAATAGCAATCTTTAGCTTTTGCTCACGCGCATAGGCACTGACCAATTCCAGTTCGGCACCAATCAGATTGTTATCGGAGGGGCAAACATCTAAAAGATCTAATTCTGTTTTGTAGATCACAGAACTTAGTTCTTCTTCTCCAATGAGTGCATGATAAATATTTTTGGAATAAAAGGACTCTTTTTCCAATCCTAATCCTAGACTTGCATTGCCCTGTGGATCCAGATCGATAACAAGAGTTTTCTTTTCCGCAGCTGCTAAACTGGCACCCAAATTAATAGAGCTCGTTGTTTTACCAACTCCCCCTTTTTGGTTGGCCATCGCATAAATGGTTGCCACTGATTTCTCCTCTGAAATTAATTTGAAGATGATTCTTTCTAGAAAATCTTTGAAAGTTTGACAAGATCTTTTCCCTTAATCTTGTAATTTGTTCCATGTGGAACATTTTCAAACGCAATAATATTTCTGTAGTCATTATCTTTAGGTAGCTCATATTCTTGGAAAAATGACTTTTTCCAAAAAGAACTTTCCTTTTTTGCTTGCCATGTTTTTTCCTCTTCCTCCAAAGTTGGACCCTTGTAGAAGATCACCGTAACCTTGGCGCCTTCAGCCACTTTAATAAGAGGAAGTAGTTCGGCAATACGCGATACCGCCTTGAAACTAATCACAACATCTTGATCAATAAGTAAATTTTCAAAACGCTCATGAACTAATTTGACATTTGTAAGACCCAGACGTTCAGCAATCTGTGCCACAACATTAACCTTCTTAGCTTTAGACTCTACACCTAGAAATTTTAGTCCTGAAATTTCAGAACTAATAAAAGCTAAAGGAAGCAGAGGAAAACCACCGCCAAAGCCAATATCTATATAGCGCTTTCTCTCTTGTAATAATTTTCTAAACTCAGGTATCTCCCAAGGATAAACCGAATCATAGATTTGCTTGCTATAAAAATCTTCAGCATCTAATATGCGAGTTAAATTGATGCCTGCAAATTCACCGGTCAAAAGCTCTAAATATTTTTGCGAAAATTCCTTAAGATCCATTATTAATTTCCTATTATAATGTAGAAGCGACAACAGCCAAAGTTGCGGGGCGAATCCCATCAATTTGACGAAGCTCTCCAAAAGTTTTTGGTCTAATATTTCGGATGCGTAGACGACACTCAAAAGAAACATTAGAAGACTCTGCAATTTTCTTCCAATTAATCGGTGTCGCCTCTAGACGCTTTATCTTTTCCAGCTGTTCTTTTGATTTGTTAATATAACCATCATACTTTTGAGCGATGGCAACTGTTCTCATAACTTCAGCTTTAAAACTTAAACCAAAAGAGGCCAATTCTTGTGCTAACACTTCTTCTGGTTTTTTTATCCAAGACTGCTTAACGAGTTCCGCTAACAATATGGCCTTGCTGCCCGACTTAATTTCGGGCCCACCTAAGCGTGCAAACAATTCTTTGGCATGCGCATAGTTGACCTTAGAAACATATTCGGCCAGAAAACTCTCTTCTTCTAAAAAGCTCTGCTGATAAGAATCCAAGGCATTATTCAAGGAAAGATTTTTGCGATAAGCGGCCATACGTAAAACCGTATTATCTTCCCGCAAAAATAACCGATTCTCAGATCTAGCCGAAAAAACACGATAGGGTTCATCGCGCGTATTGGTAATAAGATCATTAACCATCACCCCAATATACGAATCATAGCGATTGAAGTGGAGAGCAGGTCTGGCTAAACAAGCAAGTGCTGCATTAACTCCGGCCACAAATCCTTGGGCCGCAGCTTCTTCGTAACCACTAGTTCCATTAATTTGACCTGCAAAATATAAACCCGCAACATCCTTATGCTGGAAAGAAGCATCCAAATGAGTTGTTTCCACAACATCGTAAGTAATAGCGTATCCCGGATACAAAAACTCCGCCTTTTCCAATCCTGGAATCGTGCGCGTATATGCCAACTGCACATCTTCGGGAAGACCCGTAGAAATCCCATTGGGATAATAGGAATTTGTATTTAAACTTTCCGGTTCCAAAAAGACATGATGTGTATTGCGGTCGGGATAGCGAGAAGCTTTGTCTTCAATGCTCGGACAATAGCGTGTGCCCACAGCTTTGATATCTCCATTGTACATAGGAGACAAGGTTTGGTTGACACGAATAATATCCAAAGTATCTTTATTGGTATGAGTCAGATAGCAAGCT
>QKCN01000019.1 GCA_003245675.1 Bacteriovoracaceae bacterium
GTCGGCCCGTTCTGTTTTACAAGACCACATTCAAGACGCGGCTTTAATTGAGATGCTACTGATGCCTCTTTTAATTTATGGCAGTGCTTGGGAAGATGATATGGAATTTAAGCAGTTCTGTATTATGTTTAAAAGCTTATATTTTGAAGGTTTTGCTTATCCTCTGGGTGGGGTCAAGCCACTTATTGATTTATTAAAAAGTAAAATAGAGTCTTTAGCAGTGGATTTGCGCTTAGGCGTAGGCGTAGAGAAGATTCTGGTAAAAGATAATAAGGCCATTGGCATTTTAAGCTCGAAAGGAGAAGAAATTTTTGCTGCTCAGATTTTTTCTACGATTGGTCGCCCAGAAACTGAAAAATTACTAGGACAAGATATTAAGGCGAAAGCGGGGGCCCTGGCTTTTGTTGAATCGATTGCCATCTTTAAAAAACTCAAAAGCACTCCTGATTTTACAATCAGCTTCTTTAATGATTGGGAACGCTATTGTTATCGCTCGGCCGCCGAGACCTTTGATGATCGCAGTGCGGTGGTTTGTTTGCCTTTTAATTACGAGCGCAATACCTTGCATGAAGAATTTATGGTTCGGGTCACTATGTTGGCCAATTATAAAAAATGGAAGTCTTTAGACAAAGACTCCTATAGAAAAGAAAAAGACAAAGTTTTTGCGGCTGCTCTTGGTTTGATGAGAAAAAATGGTCTGGAGTTTTCTGAGGATGATTTACTTTTTAAAGATGTCTTCACTCCGACAACCATTGAACGTTTTACGAACCGTGCAGATGGAGCCATTTACGGAAGTCCTGACAAATTAAAGCAGGGGAAGATGGAGCTTGATCACCTTTATCTTTGTGGCACTGATCAAGGTTTTTTGGGTATTGTGGGAGCCTTGCTTTCGGGAATTAGTATGGCCAATCTTTATGGGCTAATGGGAGAAAATAGTGCGTTTTGAAAACACTGTGATTGAATCTTTTGCTTATGCAACACCTGTAGAAATTATAAGTTCTGCAGCTCTCGAGAAAAAACTTTCCCCTATTTATGAGCGCTTGCGTTTGCCGGAAGGGCGACTGGAGCTGCAGACAGGGATTCAACAACGAGGTATTTGGCCGGCCGGATTTTTACCCAGTGATATTGCTGTTCAGGCTGCGCAAAAGTGTTTGCAGAAAAGTCAGATTGAAAAGAAAAAAATTGGTGCTCTCATTCACGCCTCCGTTTGTCGAGACTTCTTAGAGCCTGCGACTGCCTCGGCCGTTCATTCCAAATTAGAGCTTCCTGATCATTGCCATATTTTTGATCTTTCCAATGCGTGTTTGGGATTTGTTAATGGCATGATTATGGTTTCCAATATGATCATGCAGGGGCAGATTGAGGCGGGATTAATCGTATCAGGAGAAAATAGTGGACCTCTTTTAGAAGAAACTATTCGTGTGCTCAATCATGATGAGAGCATTACTCGTAAGTCTGTAAAAAAATATATTGCTAATCTCACCATTGGTTCTGCCGGTGTGGCTATGATTTTAACCCGTGAAAATCTTTGTGAAGAGGGTCCTCGTCTTTTGGGCGCAGAGCTGATGAGCGATACTTCTGCTCTTAAGTTATGCCAAGGGGATGGGAATACTGATTCTTTGATGATGCATACTGATTCGGAAGCGCTTTTGCATGCTGGGATTAAGCTGGGGCAAAGAACTTGGAGTCGCTTCTTTGGGGAAAATAAAGTTATGCATAAAGTGCCAGATAAAATTATTACCCACCAAGTGGGAACGGCCCATCGCAAGCTTATGTTGGAATCACTAAATCTTCCTGATGACCGCGATTTTATATCTTATGATAAGTGGGGTAATACGGGCTCTGCAGCCTTACCGTTGACTCTTTGCTTGGCCGCGGAAAATGATTTCTTGCAAAAGGGCGATCAATTGGCCCTTTTGGGAATTGGCAGTGGGTTGAATTCCATTATGATGGGGGTGAGTTGGTGATCTATCAATATCCATTTGAATCACATAGTTTTGAAATTATTCATGAGGCAGAAAGACTGCAATTGCATTATCTCGACGAAGGACCTAAAGATGCACCTGTGGTGGTGATGCTTCATGGTAATCCGACTTGGTCTTATTATTACCGCCATGTGATTGAGTCTTTGAAAGGTCCGTTTCGTTGTATCGTCCCTGATCACATGGGTATGGGGCTTTCCTCTAAACCTGAAAATTATCCCTATAACCTTGCTCGCCGTATTGAAGATGTAGAGGCTCTACTTAAGAGTCTTGATGTGAAGAGCTTCTCTCTTATTGTCCATGATTGGGGAGGCGCGATTGGTTCAGGTGTTGCGACGAATGATCCAAGTCGCGTGAATAAAATAGTGTATCTTAATACTGGAGCCTTTATTGACTCTCATATTCCTTGGCAGATTGCGCTTTGCCGCTTTCCTTGGTGGAGTGATTTCTGCATGAGGGGGCTCAACCTTTTTGCTTGGCCTGCGACCTTTATGGCCAGTTCTAAAGGCTTGAGCAAGGAAATCAAAGAAGCTTATTTGGCTCCTTACAAAAGTTATGTTGATCGGGTCGCTATTGCGCGTTTTGTGCAAGATATCCCCATGGAAAAAAATCACCCAACTTATGCGACCTTAAAAGGGATTGAGGGAAAATTACCGAATCTTAAATGTTCCAAACTTTTACTTTGGGGGGCAGAAGATTTTTGCTTTTCAATGCATTTTCATAAGCGATTTCAAGAGATCTTTCCGGATGCTCAGTCCCATGTTTATACCGATGCGGGACATTATGTTTTAGAAGATGCCCATGGCGATATTGAAAAACGCATTCGGGAATTTTTGCAATGAATGTTTCATTTTTAATCGCTGAATTTGCTAAGCAGCAACCTCAAAAAAAGGCAGTTGTTTACCCCTTGAGGTATGATGCTTCGGGCAAACGACTGTATGAGCATTATACTTTTTTTCAATTGGAAGAGCGCATTCAAAGTATTGCGAAAGCTTTTTTAAAGCAAGGGATTAAACCAGAGAGTAAGGTCTTGATGTTTGTAAAGCCTTGTTTAGATCTTTCGGCCATTACATTTGCTCTTTTTCGAATTGGGGCCGTTCCTATTCTCATTGATCCGGGCATGGGTGTTAAAAATTTATTGCGCGCAATTGCAGAGGTGCGTCCCGAGGCTTTAGTGGCCATAAAGAAGGTTCATCTTTTAAAAAAAGTGTTCCGCAAAACTTTTGCCAGCATTAAAATTTCGATTGCCTCAGATGCTCTCTGGGGAATGTCTCAGTTAGATAAACTTGTACAAAAATCAAGCGCACAAGAGCTTAAGGAGTTTCATCCCGAGGGCGATGAGTTGGCCGCCATTTTGTTTACTTCGGGCGGAACTGGTAAACCCAAAGGTGTGGAATATACCCATAAAATTTTCTGGACTCAGACGCATCTTTTGCAGAAGATGTTCGCTTTAACTCCTTCCGATGTAGATTGCCCCGGTTTTCCACTCTTTTCTCTATTCTCGATGGCCTTAGGTATGACTTCTTGTATTCCCGATATGGATCCCACTAAGCCGGCCCTGGTTGATCCTCAAAAAATGGTGGAAGTGATCAACGATCATCAAGCGACTTTCATCGCGGGTAGCCCAGCCATTTGGGAGCGCGTAGGGGAATACTGCGTGAAACAGGGAATTCAACTGCCATCAGTGCGTGTGGTCGCCATGTTTGGAGCACCAGTGCGCAATCATGTGCATGAGCTTTTTCAAAAGATTTTACCCAATGGCAATACCTATACTCCTTATGGGGCAACGGAATCTCTTCCCGTTTCTTGTATTGATGGCAAGACCGTTTTAAAAGAAACTGCGGAGCTTTCTGCTCAAGGCAAGGGGACTTGTATTGGTCTTCCCATTGAATCAGTTCGTGTTGCAATTATTGCCCGAACTTCTCAAGCGCTTGATACTGTTGAGAGCTTAGCCTGCAATGAAATTGGGGAAATTGTCGTTTCGGGGGATATGGTCACTTATGCCTATCACAATGAATCCAACGCAACTAAGCTTGCTAAAATTGATGATGCCCAAAAAGGATTCTGGCATCGTATTGGCGATATGGGATATTTAGATGAAGAGGGGCGCCTTTGGTTTTTAGGACGCAAGGCCCATGTGGTAGAGGCTTTGGGACGCGTGTTCTATCCTATTCCCTGTGAGGCTGTTTTTAATTTGCATCCCGAAATAAAGCGCAGCGCTTTAACTTCTTATGTTAATAAAAGGGGAGAGCGAGTCCCTGTTTTATGCGTGGAAAGAAAAGATCATGGGACAAATATGAACAACGCTTTTGAGGCAGAATTGGCCCAAATCGCTTCCCGTTATGACCATACTCAGGAGCTTCGGGAATTTTATCTATTTCCTGCCTTTCCTGTGGATATTAGACACAATATTAAAATTGATCGCAAAAAATTGGGTGATTGGGTTCAGAAGAGGTTTTAATGAGAGTATTGATTACTGGGGCTGGTGGATTTTTAGGCAAGCATTTGGCCAGACGTCTTTTGGATGAAGGGCACGAAGTATGGAGCTTTTCTCGATCTCACTACTCCTTCCTAAAAGAATGGGGCGTGACTCAGGTTAAAGGAAGCTTGGACGAATACGATCAAATCTCTTTTGCGGTTTCTCAAGCCGATGTGGTTTTTCATGTGGCTTCCCTGACAGGCATGTGGGGAACTTGGGACGATTTTTACAAGACCAATGTTCAAGGGACTTCTAATGTTATTAAGGCCTGCTTGGAGCATGGAGTTCAAAAGCTTATTTATACGAGCACACCGAGTGTTGTTTTTGGAAAAGATAATCTGGAAAATGTTGATGAAACTTGTGCTTATCCTTCTGCCTTTTTAACTCACTATGCTCGCTCTAAGGCCATGGCCGAAAAAGAGGTCTTAGAAGTTGGCAAAAATTCCAAGCTGAAGACGCTTGCATTGCGGCCTCATTTGATTTGGGGAGCAGGCGAGCCGCATATGATTCCTCGCTTGGTAGATAAGGCCAATAAGGGAAAACTTAAAATTGTAGGTAATGGGAAAAATTTAGTTGATGTGATTCACGTTGAAAATGCGGTGGAGGCCCATATCAAAGCCTGGAAGGCTTTGGAGGAGAGAGCTAGCGAAGTCAGTGGACAAGCTTTTTTCATTGCTCAGGAAAAGCCTGTGGAGCTTTGGTGGTTTATTAATGAATTGCTAAAAACAAAAAAGGCAAAGCTCGTGAGCTCCAAAATCCCCGTGAATCTGGCCTATTTTCTTGGGTGCATTTTTGACTTTGTTTTTCAATTTTATCCTCGCTTTGAGCCTCCGATGACGCGCTTTGTTGCGTTACAACTTGGTAAATCCCATTATTTTAGCCAGAAAAAGGCGGAAAATTTATTGCAATATCGTCCCCTTTTTACAGTTGAGGATGGTTTAGAACGGTTAAAAAATACTATCTAACCTGCTGTTATTGCTTTCTTATTCTCTAATTGATATTATCAAGAGAATACTGGCGTTGTCAGTAGAGGGACTTGCACTTAAGCTATTAAAAAAAATTGCTGAATAATCAATATGGGATGGATTGCATGATGAATTCACTAGAAGAAAAATATTTGCCGAGAATTTCACCGCTTTTTCGTTACGGCCGCAAAAGTTTGGGAAAAAATCAGGTGGAAATGTCTGAACTTTTAGAAATGTCTCAGGCCCATCTTTCTAAAGTTGAGGCTTGTAAATCTATGCCAACGGCCGTTCAGCTTTTGGAGTTTGCACGTCTAACGACAATCCCTTTAAACTGCTTTTCATCGGGCTATCTCGATTTTCCCAAATTAATCAAATTAAAGACGGGGCTAGCGAGTTCTTATCTAAAGGTAGACAAGAAGTATAGAACCGCCCAGGGTCTTACAGTGCGCTTTTTGAGGCCATTGTTGGCCTTTTTTGAGCAGCATTCAGACAGTCAATTACAGGCAAACATTTTTAAAAGATTAAAGGTTGATCCCGATTATTTTGCGAATTGGGATAATCAACTTAATCTTGCTTTCCTTTTTGATCTTTTGTTGGAGCTCAAAAAGCAAGAGCTCATTAATGAAGAAAGCCTATCTGATGTACTCCATGGGCTTCAAGATGCAGAAAATTTTGGATGCTTGCAAAAATATTTTGATCAAGCCTCTGATGGATTGGATGTTATTCACACTTACATTATCAACGCTAAGAAATTTCAAATTGATTTTTCGCTAAAAATTGAAGACATCAGTGCAGATGGTATGACCTTCTCTTTAGAGCCAGAAGGGCATATTCAAGGCATTTTACGCAAGTACAGAGAAGATGGGGGAGAGCTTTTTTCTGCATTCTTTAAATCCTATTTTGAGCAGCTCGCGAATTATAAAACCTTGCGTTCTGCCACTTTGGAAGTGGAAGAATGTGTCTTTATAAACTCCCTAAAAAGTGTTTATAAACTGGTTCTTATTTAATAATCTCAAAAGTAACTAATATATATTCCATTGGTGATATATATAATGTCATTTCTAACAAATGACCTCAAATCGCCTAATAATTACAGTGATTTAGTTTTTAAACTTGCAAGATCTACAACATGATTGTAAAAATGCCGGGTAAGATTATTACAATCGTTATATTTTTCACGAGTAACTTAGCGATTTTCGGGGTATTTCATGAAAACAATTGGGATTTTGAATTCTTGTCAAACAGAAAGAGAACAACTTAGAGCAGCCTTAGAGGGCAACTACAGAATTGTTGAGTTCTCTAATTTAGAAGAAATTGCTTTTATTTACGGTTGCTACAAAAATGGTAACTACTCTCTTGATGCTTTAATTTCAGAGTTTAATTTGGAAGACGGGCATATTTTAGAGTTCATTAAAGGAAGTTCTTTCACTAAAGAGGTTACGACTTTTATTGTATCCAAGAAAAGTGACAAAGAAAGTATCAGGGCCGCTTTTGATGCTGGCGTAGCTGATTATTTCGCTTCTCCTATCGATTCAAATGAAATCGAGGTGAAGATGGATCGCTTCTTGGAAAACGAGAGGAAGGGGGACATCGTAGCTTTTAATGACTTTGATCCGATGGTTTTAAACAGCTTGACGATGAAAGAGTTAAAGATTTTCCAATTGATGTGGAAAAGTCCTAAGCACACTTGTTCCAAAGTTAATATCTACAAAGAGATTTGGAATGGAGTCACTGTGGGATCTAGAACTTTGGATGTCCATCTTCATAATTTGAGAAATAAAATTAGAAGACATGGTCTGACAATTGTTTCTAAAGAGCCAGGACAGACCACAATCATGGCCATGAGCAACTAGCTAGAGAGAAGAGATCAATATTTTAAAGGCCGCCCATAGTCTTTCAGACAATAGCGGGGCGGCTTTTCTTATCTCTGCTAGGCTTGTCTTTCCATCGGCTAAATCGGAAATCACTTTTAAAGAATAGATTGAACAGCTATTTTCTCTTGCAATTTTGGCAAGGGGAAAAAGTTCCATATCAACTAGATCAGCCTCATAGAAAAGATCTTCTTTTTGCTCTTGTCCCATAATGGGATCGGACACTGTAATACAGACCTTTGGGGGGAAATCTAAGGTTTCGGGCAAGTCGAGGTCGATATGTTCTGTGTTTTCGTCATCAATATAGCGAACCGCAGAGCGGATGGAGTGAACATTTCCTAGATCTTGTAGTGTTCCAGTTTGTTCTAGGCTACCGGAAAATCCCAAATTGACAATCAAGGGTGGTAGCGGCAGGGACGTGATGAGTTCTGCCATTTTCTTTTTTATTTGAGTTTCTCCCATGCCTGTAATAAAAAGAAGAAAATTGGAGTGGCAATAAAGCTCCAGAGGAAGGGAGTGGACTTTGGTGAAGTGCATATTGGCAAAAAAAGCTTCCGCCTCTTTCTTGTGAGCAAAAACAAGTAAATAATCCACGTCATTATAATCCATATTTATACGCTATAGGGCCATTTGGATTAAGTAAAGGGATAAAATGGATAATGCAAATTTATTAACACTTTTAGAATGTTTCTCTTTGGGCTTTGGTGGAGCAGCAATCAGTGGCGAAGGCAAAGGTTATGGTTTTGGTGCTATTTCTTTTGAAGAGTCGATTCGCTTGGTTGATACCGCTTTTGATTTGGGTATCAATTTATTTGATACTGCACCGATTTATGGTTTTGGTGAATCAGAGCGTCGTTTGGGGCAGGCCCTTAAAGGTAAAAGAGATTCCGTTTTTTTGGTTAACAAGGGCGGAATTACTTGGGATGACAATAAACGAGTTGATATTAATAATTCGGTTGAGTGTCTCGACAAAATGTTGCATCAGTCTTTGCGCGATTTGCAAACGGATTATCTTGATTTGTATTTCATTCATTGGCCAGATGCGCGCCATTCCATTGAGGCAGCTTGGGAATTTCTTTTAAAGGCAAAGGAGCAGGGTAAAGTTCGCTATTTGGGCCTTTCAAATTCTAATTTGGAAGATATTGCTAAAATTGAAAAGCTCTCAACAATTGATTGCTTACAAGGACCTCTCTCTCTTTTCGATCAATCGGCAGTGGCCCTCTATCAAGCCAAATCTGAGCTTCCACTGATGAATTATGGAACTTTAGATAAAGGCATTTTAACAGGGCGAGTGAATAAAGATCGTCGTTTTGCTCAAGAAGATTGTAGAAGCTGGGCCCCATGGTGGAAAGGAATGGATAAGGAATGGCGCTACCACGCAGTGGCGGAGTTGCAGCTCTTTTTGCAGGAAAGAGGAGCCTCTCTTTTGCAATTGGCCCTCTCCTATAATTTCTCTTTTCCTTTTGCACAAGTTGCTTTGTGTGGTGCTAAGACAGGTGAAGATTGGGAGGCCCTTATCGAAGCTTATGACAATCTTTTAGATGATCAAACTTTGAATGAAGCAATTGCCATTGTTGAGAAGTATCAGCAGTGAAATTTTCGGTGATCATTCCGACATTTAATCGCGCCACAGTGCTGGCCCGCGCAATTATAAGCGTACTTGAGCAGACTTATCGTGATTTTGATCTGTGGATTGTCGATGATGGATCAACTGATGAAACGCGAAAGCTTTGCCTCGAATTTCAAGAAAAAGATGAGCGCATTCACTATGTTTATACTGACAATCGTGGAGTTTCCTATGCTCGCAACCTGGGGCTGATATGTTCTCCTCATGTTTGGAAAGCATTTCTTGATTCTGATGATGAGTGGCTTCCTCATAAATTAGAAAAACAGGCTGCTCTTTTAAAAAAGCATCCTGAGCTTAAAGTTATTCATGGAGAAGAAATTTGGATTAGAAATGGTGTGCGTGTCAATCAGATGAAAAAGCATCACAAATGTGGAGGATATATTTTTGAAAACTGCCTTCCCCTTTGTGTAATTAGTCCATCGGCAGTCGTGATTCATCAAGATGTTTTTGAGCGAGTAGGGAATTTTGATGAAGATTATACTGTCTGCGAAGATTATGAATTGTGGTTGCGTATGACTTTGCTTTTTGAAGTGGGTTTTATTTCTGACCCGGTTCTAAAAAAATATGGAGGGCATGAAGATCAGCTCTCTCGCAAATATTTTGCGATGGATTATTATCGCATTAAAGCGCTGGATAACATTTTTAAAAAAGCAGAAGCTAAAAACTATGCAGAGCTTCTTTCTCACATAATTCTCAAAAAGGGGAGAATCCTTTTGAAGGGATATGAAAAGCATAACAACTTTGCCAATTACGAAGAGGTCGATGCCATCGTGCAGAAGCATGCGGCAAACTTTACCACCTGAACCTTTTTTCCTGAGGAAAATTTTAACTAGAAAATCAAATGCCGAAAAAGCAGTAGAGGAGGGGTGTTCCCTCTTTTGAAATGGAGAGTTATGAGCTTTCGTATTGCTACAAATACGAGCGCCATGGAGTCTCAGCGTTACCTTCGGCGTCAGGTAGACGAGCAAGGTAATGTCAGTGAGAAGATGTCTTCCGGCGCTAGAATTACCAAAGCAGCAGATGATGCGGCTGGGCTTTCTATTTCTGAAAAAATGAAAAGTAAAGTGCGAGGACTGGGACAGGCCATCAGGAATGCCAATGATGGTATTTCGATGATTCAAGTGGCAGAAGGCGGTCTTTCTAGGGTTGCCGATATTTTAGTGCGGCTTAAAGAGCTTAATGTTCAAGCGGCTTCCGATACCATGTCTTCCGATGAACGCAGTATGATCAATCGCGAATATCAAACTCTCAAAAATGAAATGGATCGTTTGGCCAATGCCACAGAGTTTAATGGTAAAAAACTTTTAAATGGATCAGGGAAACGATACGATTTTCAAATTGGTATGAATGATTCTAAGGTCGATCGTATTCACTATGATGCGGGAATGATGAATTCGACAACGGCCGCTTTAGGGATGAGCGGAGCTTCTGTCGTCTCTAAGGAGTCTGCTCAGTTAGGTCTCGGAGTGATCGAGCGCGCCTTAGACAAGGTCTCTAAGCAGCGATCAGAATTGGGATCATTGCAAGTTCGTCTGGGAACCACCAACAATAATCTAAGTTATTATAATGAGAATTTACAGACCTCGCAGTCACAAATTCGTGATGCCGATTATGCCAAGCTAACAGCAGACAAGGTGAAGCTGGATATTACAACATCTGCCGGAACATCAGTGATGTCTCAGGCTAATAATGCTCCGTCTGCTGCACTGTCTCTTTTAGGATAGGGAACTACCAGTAAAATTTTGCGCGTACAGTTGTTGAGCCTGACTGATAGGTTTGATTGATATCAACCTTAATATCAGTGCGAGGATTCAGCTCACTGCCATAGCGTGCAAAGTTTTTGATAAAGCAGATACTATACTTGATTAAGAACTCCTCATTGGTTGAAGCCAGTAATGGATTTTCAGAAAGAGGAGTGAGGAATTGAGGAGTCAAAGACAAGGTGATGTGATTTGAACCTTCATCAATGATTTCTTTTTCAAAGTTTGCTTCGTATTTATTAGAGTGCTGCAAGTATCTTCTGAAAGCATCTTGAATAGAAGTGCTTTTGAGAAACTTGTAGTGAAGGTCTCCGTGAGTATCAACGCTCGCAAAATCTTTTTCATAAAATTCACACATATCTTCTGCGCTATTAGATTTCATGAGTAGGCGACCGAGCTCAACTAAAAAGAGAACGTTAATTTGATTGTCGTAGTTATAGAAGTAGTTGGAATCAACTTGGCAAAGTTTTAGTTCATCTTTTATAGATTGAATGCCGTATTGATTTTGCGCCATATGAATTAAGGGGCGCAGATAGCGCACATTAACCGTTGGAAGCTTGCTGTATTTTTTGGGGATCTTGAATTTTCCAAAAGTTCTTTTGAGTTCAGGAGAGGCTATCTGTAAGCGATCTACGTGCCCCTTACTTATGCAATCAATGGGGAGCTGTAATGCTTCGCAAAACAGGGCCCATTCTGCCGCAGATGGGACGAGTTGTCCTCTTTCCATTTTGGAATAGTTACTTTGAGAGGCTCCAATTGCATCTGCAACATCTTTTTGAGTGAGTCCGGATTGTTTACGGGCAGCAAACATAATAGAGTTGAGGTTTTGGCGTAATTTTTCTCTGGTAAGCATTCTTTTATCCTTGGCTATTCAGAATAAACTCAAAAATTCATCAAAATGAAGCACCGTGTGAAGGCACATATTCCAGCATTTTCCAATATTTAGGAGAAAAAGGAAATGGCGTTAACAGAATTTAACCAGAATGTTTGCTTAAGTAAGATTTCAAATTAAATATATTCTATATCTAATTAAAAGAACTAAATGACGGCCAGAAGATGCCGTCATTTAGTTTGATTTGAATAATTTTTACCAGCGATAGAGACTTGCTCCCCAAGTAAAACCACTGCCAAAAGCGGCGGAACATACAAGCATTCCTGGCTTTAAAGCGCCTTCTTTTTTGGCGTAAGAAAGACCTATTGGAATTGTTGCTGCTGTGGTGTTACCAAAACGTGCAATAGTGTTGAATGATTTTGCAGGATCAACTTTTAGAGTTTGAGTAACCATATCAGTGATGCGTTGATTGGCCTGGTGAAGAACAAGAAGGTCAATCGCCTCTAGTGGTTGCTGATTAAATGTTGCTGCTTCAACAATTGATTCGCTAATTCTTTTGACCGCATTAACAAAAACACGTTTTCCATTCATATAAGGAAAATGCATGCCTTCGTCCATCATCTCTTTGGTGATTCTTGTTTGCGGAAGGGCCGAGCCTGGAGCGGCACACCAGAGCTGCTTGGCGTGAGCGCCATCAGCATAGAGGTGATGAGAATAAAGTTGAGACTGATCACCTTCTTCTGTGCGACGAAGAATAACGGCACCAGCACCATCGCCAAAAAGCACGGACATATCACGGCCATTGGGAGTAAGGTCCATTCCTTTAGAGTGAGCTTCTGCGCCAACTAAAAGGATGGTTTTGTATTGGCCAGAACGGATGTAGAGATCGGCCATGGAAAGCCCATAAAGAAAGCCTGTACATTGTTGACGAACATCAATTGCAGGAACGCCGGGACGGTCAAGTTTGGCTTGAAGAAAACAAGCTGTTCCTGGAAATTCATGATCAGGAGTCACTGTTGCCAAGATGATCATATCGATTTCATCTTTGTTAATTCCTGCGTCTTCAATCGCCGCTAAAGAAGCGTTGAGAGCGAGGTCCGAAGTACATTGGTCGGGAGTTACCCAGTGACGCTCTTTAATGCCTGTTCTTTGGGTAATCCACTCATCTGAGGTATCAAGCATTTTTTCCAAATCAAAATTGGTGTAAACTTTTTCTGGAATATAATCGCCGACTCCAATAATTTTGCTACGATAATTCATTTAAGACTCCTTCAGTATTTTTATTCGCAATATGCAAATTGAGTTGAGTGAAAGGGATAATATAGTTTTCTTTGTTGCAGATGTCCACTAGGGCGGCTTGGGCGAAGCGGCGTAATATCTCGTATTTATAGGCTAAGGCGCCATGGCAATCGAGCCTGACCCAGAGGTCAAGACTGCTGGCCCCGGCTGAGGAAAAGCGCACTTCAATTGTTTTAAGGAATTTGCTTTCCTCTTTTAGGAAGTCTTTGATTTTTTCACGAAGGGCCACTTCTACCGTTTCGGGGATTTTTTGTGTGATGTCTGCTTGATGGGCATAGTCTAGTCCAAAGGTAAAATCGAGGCGGAAATCTTTAGAGAGGTTGACGAGTTTCATATTGATAAACTCTGTGGCAGCAATGATCTTGCGTTCGTTGCCAGGCATTTTGAGTTGAACTTGTTCCATACTTTGTAATTCAACTTCGGCCAATCCATCATCGAGTAGGACGAAGTCTCCTTTTCGCGTGGGAAACCAGACTTCATTGTAAAGAGTGGGGCGCGAGTGCAGATCAATGATTTCTTTAACGGCCACGCGAACCATTTGATTTAAATCTTCATTGTGGAGAGTTGAAAACATTCCAATGCGTAATACTTTCCAGGGGATTCCTTTCCAGATAATGCGCTGGCCTTCGCGTACTGGCCCAAGATTAAAGAGCAGTTTGAGTTCTGCCAAAAAGCGAGGGGCTAAGTGTTTAAAAGACCAGAGGGCAGAGGTGATGAGTAAGAGAATCAAGGTAACTAAAAGCCAGTTGTCTAAAATGTAGAGAGAGACTAAAGAGATGAAAAGAGAGGTCACGACGGCAAGAATTCCATAGATGGAAAAAAGTGGTCTTTGAAACTCTGAAATCATTTCTTTTTTGAAAAGCTGCGAACGGAAGATGCGACGGCGTATGTTGCCAAGTCCCCATAGGGAAACGGTAAAGCAGAGTAAGGCAATGAAAAGATCACGTCCGATGACACCTAAAAAAGAGCGAATGGCCGAAATCGATTTGGAAAAACTCGATTCGTCATTTTTAAGTTTTTGCACGAGCTTTTGTTCTGTCTGGGCAATGCGTACCGCAATGTCTTCTTTTTTCTCTTCAAAAGCCTTCAGGCCATTTTTGAGATTGTTTTTAAGAGAAGGAGGCAGGTCTGTTTTAAAGAGTGCTTGAATTTCTTTTTCAGCAGCATTGTATTTTTCTAATAGCCTTTCTTCATCTTCTTTTTCATCACGTAATTCTTGTATTTGGCGCGGTCTTTCGCTGAGGCGGCGTAGGCTGCTGAGTAGAGGAGCGAGCAAGACTTTTACTTCTTCTAAGAGATCTCGCTTCTTATTATTTTGCTCTTGTTCATCCGTTTTAGAGACGTCGAGATTGGCCGCAAAGTAAACCAACTCTTTTTGCGTTTTGTCGATTTGTTGATTGAGCTGATGCCGCTCTTTGCGGAGGCGCTTGCTTCTGGAGTTTTTTATTTTCTTGGAGACTTCATCGCGCTGATTGATGTAGCGATTGATTTGATTGTTCATATCTTTAAGGCGCTCTATTTTTGCTTCGAGATAGGAACTTGTTATTTCTTTTTCCTCGTCGGCGTGAAGGGGGGAGAAGCTGGCAAAAAGGAGAGGGACGATCAATAATAGTTTAAGCATATTAATACCTTAGCCTTGACTTTGAAAATTTGGGAGTATCATAGAATTAAGAAGGCAGAGAGTAAACGTTTGCTTCAAAAAAGTCGTTGATTTTTAGGATTAAATCGATTAATTTTATCCCACATTTCTGATGTGGGGGTATAGCTCAGTTGGGAGAGCGTTTCGCTGGCAGCGAAAAGGTCATCGGTTCGATCCCGTTTACCTCCACCATTTTTCTGTCTCATAAAAATTCACCAAATTCATGGCCAGCGAAAGCTGGTTTTTTTGTTTTCTAAGTATCTGAGATTATTTTGAGGTGATTTCAGGTGTTTAGGTGCAAATCAAAACGATTCGATTTTGGAAAATATCTTTAGAAATCTTCCAAAATCTTGGCGATGTGCTTTTTGTAGCCTCCGCTTTGGCTATCAAGGTAGCAGGCCCTTTTTGGGTAGCACTATTTAGGTAGCAAACTGTGGTCAACCTTCTTTCTGGTGTTGAGTTTTTGAGCGTTAGAGGACGCTGGCAGAAGGAGGAAAAATGGAAGAGGAGATGCAAAAATTGGCCCCTGAAATTAGGGCCATAAGATTGGGGAGAGAGCTGAAAAAGATGAGTCGAAAGGACTTGGCATTGGAAATGGGAATCTCTCCTAAAACGATTGAAAAACTGGAAAATGGAAGAATGAAGTACGCAAAGGCCTATCTTGAAAAAATCTTAGATATCTTGGGCATTGCTCCAGAGGAGTTCTTGCTTTTAAAGCGTGGCAAGATGCTAGGGCTTTCAACGACCAGAGATAAAAAGGTTTTGGAAAACAAGGACAGGCGCAGTTACAGAAAACAGGTGACGAAAGAATGCAAGGCCCTGAGGTCTTTGAGGCTAATTAAGGGATTGTCTCAGGATAAGGCATCAAGGCTTTGTGGATACGCTCGGGCAACTATTGGACATATTGAAAATGGGCGAATCGAACTCGATCAAGGCCGAATTGCTCACATTGTGAAATCCTATGGATTGACGATGGAAGACTATTATCGGGAGAGTTTAGACGGGTTTGATAGGGCACGCATTATCGAAGAGTGCTTAGGATTTATCAGCAAAATGGAACAAAGCAAACTCAAGACAATCCATGCCATGCTTGTTTGTTTTTAATTTTTAAAATAAGGAGCGTTTTTATAATAATCCCCGGAATGAACCCCCCAACTTGGATGATAGAACATCCTTGGCTCGTATTTTGGATAATTGATATTTGCATTTTTGTCGCTGTTCTTTGCGTGCGTGGCATTTTGAGCTTGGTGCGCTTTTCCATTTGTTGGAGCTTAATGAAACTTTGCGAAGGTGTGTTTTGGATTTTGAGGGCGGCAGTGCTTTTTATAAAACGCAAAGTGCTCTCATCCAAATTGTCATTTGATTCGTGACCAGCTATGATGGAGACAAGGAAAACGGGAGGATGTTTTTGTGACAATGAAGAGAAATCTTTTTTGCCATGGAAATGTCCTTTTGTGTTTTAGGAGATAAAAAGGAAAAATCATGAAAGTTCTTTTGTTGGCCATTGCAGTCCTATATTCATGCTTTGTTTGGGCAGCGGATGGGAGAAATTGCACTCATGACGACAAGACTTTTAGATGCGTTGAATATGTGAAGAATTATGATGGAGATACCATCACAGTGAACATCCCCAATGTTCCTAAAATCATCGGCAAGGGCATTTCGGTGCGAGTGGCGGGCATCGATGCACCTGAGCGCAAGAGTCACGACAAGTGCGAAGTGGAGGCGGGGCGCACGGCCCAGAAACTCGTTCAAAGCATTTTAAGGAGCGCCAAAAACATCGAGCTGCGTTTGCACAAAAATGGGCGAGATAAATATTTTCGCATTCTCGCAGAAGTTTGGGCCGATGGGCAATCGATCGGGGAGTTGCTCATCAAAAACAAACTGGCGCATCCTTATGATGGGGGGAAGAAGTTGAAGAGAGAGTGGTGTAGGGAGAAAGAAAGGACGATATATTAACACATAAAAGAGCATGGGAATTCAAATGAGCAGAAGATTTATAGATTATCATAAGCGAGGGATGGATGGGAAATATAATTAATTCTAGAATAAAAATCGTGGCGGCATCAAAGCTTGAGAGTTTTCAGAAGACAGAGCTATTAAAATTACTAAAAGAGACATTTCAGGGTGATTTAGATCGAGGTCAGTTTTTTGGCTATATAACAACAGAAATGAAGCAAGGGATAATTAGAGGGCACTCGATTAAACCTCAAAATTTTTCTTTTAAGATTGGTGATTTTGTTTTTGGATTAATTGCGCTCATTGATAGTTCTACACCTATTGGTAAAATTAGTTCAATACTTCAGATTGTTATTTTAGTTTTGAAGGAAATGAAGATAGAGATCGATGAAAAAGGGAGCTTTATCCTTTTTTCTCTTCATAATTCAGGTAATAAAGAATTTTCCCGCCAAAATGTTGTAGACATCTTGGCAAGCGACTGGAAGGTGTATCCTTATTACAAATTAGGTGATGAAGAACTTAGTCACACACTAAACACTCTAAGTAGAATGAATGCTATTCGCATTGATGGAGATGAAATCCAATTGATAGAGGAGATTGTTACTCGGTTTTGATATTTTAATATTCATGAGAGACCAGAGGAAGTGAGGTAAAGACGCGACCTTCCCCGGCGATTCCCCCAGATACCATGTCGCTACGGGGATAAGTGGGATGCTCCATCTTTTATTTCAATGATTTTCCGTCCCCTTTGAATTAGAGAGGGCATATGGTCGGAGTTTTTTGTAGAATTTTACAAGTAAAAGTACATTTTTTCTTGTTACACTTTATTCCAAAATATAATTTCACTTGGGATGTACTCCGCGCCCAGGGGCATTTGTCCATCGACTTTTGGGTCAACAAGCTGAAAACACTTCCAGACTTTCTCTGGCACATCTACTTTATGAAATGGATTCCGATAAAAGACCTTAGGAGGAAATCCGATACCTGATGTAAAATCAAATTGCTCGCCATAATCTAGTGCATGTGTGTAAGAATCTACTGGGCCACGATCTGCAAGGCATTCATATATATTTAACAGATGCCGTGTCACAACTGTAGCCTCTGAACCGCCGACCTACGGGGTATGAATCCGTCATTCTAGTTTAATCATTCGTAATCACTACTGTTTCGGGTACCAATCTGACGAATTTTCGACAAACTCTTTAATTTCATCTAGTTAAGCTCTTTGAGCGAACTTTTAATTCTACAAATTAACAAACAAAAGGACATTTTATGAAATATAAAAACTATGACCCTTGGGTCAAGAAAATGATTATTGATTCGGGAAATCCAAACTTGTTTCCAGAATTGAATATTCCAAGAACAACGGCCCTATATTGGGTTAAGCATTCGAAAAATAAAAAGGTGATAACAAATGATGTTGCTGAATCTTATGAAAGACGTCTGAAAGAACTAGAAGCAAAATTATGTAAAGAGAGGGCCAAGGTGCAAGTATTAAGTGCTTTTATCAAAAGTTATATCTCTGTCAAAAGTTTCAATTCCTGTCGTTTTAAGAGAGAGCGCAAAAGAATTGTCCAATTGATTTTAAGTATTGGCCACTGGCTTTCCATTAAGGACTCATTACATCTTTTGGGATTACACAAGAAGACATTTTCTCGTTGGAGAGCAGAGGTTCAAGGTTGCCAGCATATTGGCTTTCGCAAGTGTCCAATAAAATCAAAAAATCAGTTAACATACAACGAGCAAACAATACTTTATCAATTGGCCACTGATAAAAAGTATGAAAGTTATTCTGTAAAATCGTTGCAATGGATGGCCATTCGAGAGCGTAAATTGTGCTGTAGTTACGACACATGGCTGAAGTATATTAAGAAATTTGGCATTAATAGAAATGACTTTCAAAAAAAAGTTAGGCCTAAGCTTACAGGAGTAAGAGCTGAGTGTGTTAATCAGCTTTGGCATATGGACGTTTCAGAATTTAAGCTCGCTACAGGAGAGAAGTTTTATTTGCAAATGATTGTTGATAATTATTCTCGGTATATTGTTGATTGGAATTTATCGTCATTTAAGAATGCGCGAGATTCCGTAGGGCTACTTAAGAATGCAATTAAGAAAATGAAGACCGATAATTTGTCCTTAATGAGTGATGGAGGGGGAGAGAATTGTAATAGTTCAGTTAGAGCATTGTTGAGTGGGAGGGGAATTCAACATCAGATTGTAGGATGTAATATCAAATACTCAAATTCCATGATTGAATATTTTTTCAGAAAGCTTAAAACAACTTTTTTGAGAAAGAAAATTTTAAAATCTGAAATTGAATTGAGAAATAAGATAAAGGCATTTGTAAAATTGTTTAATATGAAAGTTCCAATAAGTGCATTGGATGGGCGAACTCCAAATGAGGTACATAAATCACTTTGTGATACAGACTTTTACTTAAAAGATTATCTTGATTTTAAGTTAGTTGCTGAGGAGTTACGGTCTTTGGTAAATAGTCGGTGCGTACCGTTTAGTCGAGTTTCACCCTCAAATAATTGCCAGATGTTCCGATAAGTGCTTGAAATGAAAAAAGCGCTTTTATTTATTCTATTCATTCAAGTGAGTATTGCTTGGGCCATCAAGCCGCCACGCTTTTTGTATCACTGGACCACTCTTGAGAAGGCCCAAATATGGAATGAGCAGATACAATCTAATGGCGGAAAGTTTACGATTGCTGAAGTTCCACTGGAGTTGAAGACGACAAATGCTCCAATTGTCGATCTAACTTTGCATCAATATCTCAATACCGATCTTCACAATACGCCCAAGATATTTGCTTGGCATCATCCTATTGGGGGGATGGGGTTTGGAAGTGAACGATATTTTGGCAATGGAACTCCGCTACTTTTGACCCTCGAAATCTCGCCTGATGCCAGAATTTTCGCAATCGATAATGTGGGAGATGGCATTGCAAGAACTTGGGGGGAATTAAAAAATGCCGATTTGATTTTTCATGGCAATGAAAGTTTGTCTGAATGGATTATTATAAATCCCAACGTGGTAAAAAATTATTCTGCTTTGCCTACTAATTTTTCAAAAAGCACGCTACAACACTACTACAAGCTCTTAAATAATCCGAGCGTCAAAGACGTTGAATCATTGCAATTGATCTCTCTTTATTCTGAACGAAGTTTTTTGTATGAAAGTCATGGCGATGCGAGAAAGGCATTAAAGCAGTTCATGGGTTTAGCAAAAGATGATTTGCCTTCGTTGTTTAGAAACAGTTTTCCTGTCTCTTTACGAGAATCTCGAAATACAATCTATTGCCCTCTTTATCTGGAAAAGTTTGTCACTCATCAAAAGCTAACTAATACAATGCCCGCTTATCTTAGAAAGTAGCTCAGCTGTTTCCGTTACGCTATTCCAATACTAGATTTCGAGTGTAGTGGTTGATGAGGTTAACGAGCTTTTGATGACTGATGGGCTTCGAGACATAAAGATTGCAGCCTGCCTCTAGGCTTTGAAGCTGTTCTGTTACTTGGGCCGAGCTAAATAGAGCAATAATTGGAACAGGGACTAGATTTTGCTCGCGCTCCCATTGGCGAATGGCGCGAGTTGTGCTGTCGCCTTCTTTGTTTGGCATTTCCATATTAACAAGCACAATATCAAAAATCTCATCTTGATAGAGCTTAATCGCTTCTTGTTCATTCTGTGCTTCAAATAGTTTATAGGGCGTTTCAGAGAGAAAGGAGTTAATTGCTGCGCTATCTGTTGAAGACGGCCCCACGAGTAAAATGGAGACAGGTTTATTGGGGTCGAGGACTTGGGTAATGGTATGCACTAAGTTTATATCGTTTTCGTGAATTTGAATGAGGTTCGATAAGTTTCCGTATTTTGAGTAAAGCCCCATGCTTCTTGTTAATAAATCAATGCGATCGAGTGCGAATGATATTTTGGAGCGATGCTCAGACAACGTTTCCGCGCTTACGTGTTTTTTATTTATATCAAGGAGATCAAGATAACCCTTGGCAATGGAAAGCGGGTTTAATATTTCATGAAGCAGTCGCCGGATCATGGATTCACTGATTTTACGTTGTTCAAATTTTTTGATGAGCAATTGGAGAAGTGAATTTTTCCACTCGACGATATACAGTACGATGTTGATAAGAATGGTCCAAACTAATGTATTAAAGAGGGTAAAGTTTGTTTCTAAATTCCCTTTGTCTTGAGCCAGTTGGCATATTTTGATAAAGAGCATTAAGCTAAGAAAACTGGCAACGCTTATTCCCCATTTGCGCCCTTTTAAGACATAGACGATGGTAATAAAGCCTGCATAGCTACTGCTTGGGTATACAAAGGATAGGTCGGAGTGAAATGTTTGAAGAAATCTGACAAAAGAAAAAGTGGGGATGAGTAGGGCAAAAATGGTTGCGGCAATGTCTAATTGGTGTTTGCAATTGGCAAAATAGAAGGCCGTCATGAGGACCAAGGTCCCAACGATAAGGGGAAGCACAATGAGGATGGAGTTGTCGGCCACAAAAAAACGGACGATGGCAAGAGTCATCGCAACGGCCATGGTCAAAATTAAACAGAAATTTAGCACTAGTTTTTTGAATTTTGTCTCAATCGTTTTGTATTCCGAATAGTCAATGTTTTCAAAAGAAGAAGTGCTGAATAATTTATTTATCATATGTATGGTCTGATATTCTATTTAATCTTGCAGTTTCCATCTTCAAAAATGATGTCTTTCTGGTTTTTTGTTCCTTTTGCCGCAGTTAGAAAAACGCGCAAGGATGATTGCATTCCCCAGTCATCAAAATAGGATACTTCTAAGCTGAGTTGATCATTGTAGTAGTTCGTTACGAGGAAGGCCGAATCTTGTTCATAGGGACCATAACAGTTGTAGCTGGCATTATCGACAAGCTTGCCTTTTTTATAGATTTTTATGCTTGTTCTGTTGTTCTTATCCTGCTGGGTTTTTCCTGAGTCCATAAAATCTTGGAGAGATGATAGCGGAAGCTGACAGTAGGGAGTCACGACAATTTTGTATTGACCATTTTGGCATTCCATTTTGCTATAAGCTTGGGCCAAGCTACTTAGTGCAAGAGTCATTGCAATCAACAAAAGAAATTTCATTGGACCTCCATAAATATCATTCGGGAGACTTATAGCAAGTTCTTGAAATTAAAGCTAGTTGGTGTGTAAAAAGGTTATTAAGAATAAATGACTTTCCTCAGTGCTCTGAGAATTTCATCATCAAATTCACTCTTTTTAATTTCTAGCTCATTTAGGGCCTCTTTAGGGGAAATGGGAGGCTTCGATGTCGATTGAATTGCCAATTTGCAAAATTCATCCACAACGGCAACGAGCCTGGCCAAGGGACAAATTTGGTCGCGTCTCAATCCAAAAGGATAGCCTGAACCATCGCAGCGCTCATGGTGTTGTAAAATGATTTGTAATACTTGAGCTGGAAATTGTTGGAGATTATTGACTAATTCTGCACCATGGAGAGGGTGAGAATCGAGTGCAAATCTTTCTTTTTTGGAAAGCTCAGTGCATTTTTTTGTAAGAGTTTCCAGAGGGATGTCTTTTTTCCCAATATCATGGAAAATTCCCCCAATAGAAAGAGCCTCTAGTGTTTTTTCAGAATCCCAGCGCAACTTCTTGGCCAATAGTACACTGTAAATACTGACGCCCAGTTGATGAGCATAAAATGATTCACCTTTTGAGTTGATATAGTTCAAAAGGTCAAAAGTTTTGGTATTGTTCGATATGATATTGAGAGTGAGATCAAAAACTTTTTTGGCATTATACAGAGACTCTTTATCAATATCGTTTAGAAATATTTTTTCAACAATCAGTTTTGCCGTATGAACGAGGAACTTATCCTTCTTGTCTGGGGCAATGCCTTTGGCATTTTTGATTTTTCCTGCCAGCGCAATTGTTTCTTCAGTGTGCTCTTCATATTTTTTGTATTCATCGTGTTTGGCATGTAGAAAGTGAACACCCTTCTCTTGATATTTGTGAATGGTTTCCTGTGTGAATTTTTGTCCAGGCTTGGCCACTTTGACGAATTTTGATTTAGATAATTTGAGATAAACGGGGTAGATCACTTCTGAATGGGCCAAAAACTCTTCAATCCTTATCTCCCGAAATAAATGTTCGATACTTTGCTGTTCTTCGTGTGAGTGCAGGTCTTCTACTTGCGGATGAGTATTTATGAGGGGATTTATCTTCTCTAAAAGTTCTTCTTGGGTGAATGGTTTACTGAGAAACGTTGTAATTCCTAGTTGAGCCGCATTTCTGGTTTCTAAAATGGCTGAAAATGCGGTCATGAGCAGTGTTGGTATTTTGTAGTTTTCTTTAACCCATCTTATTAATTCAATGCCATTGCCATCAGGCATTTTGAGATCGGAAATGACCATACTGATTTTGTGAGCAGATAATACTTCCTTCGCGGTGGAGACATCATAAACGCAAATGACCAGATAGCTTTCTGCGCGCAGGTAATTTTTTACAAGATTGGCGAGGTCCTGATCGTCATCAACTACTAAGATAATCTTATTTTCGTGCATATGTCGTCCCTGAGAAATTAATCCGTAATGCTCACCTTTCGCCAAAACCAGAATGTAGCTTTACCATTTCTCACGTATAGAAATCTTAACGGTTCTAGGGGAGGTTCTTTTTTAGGGGCTTAATCATAAAGCCTATTTCGCGGCGATGCGAAGGGAGGTGAAAGGCCGTGACTTCATAATCTGGCTCAAAAAATTTTATCCACAAAGGGATTTTATTAAGGTCTGAAATCTTAGGGGTTTTAATGGTGAGAAAGGCTCCTTGAAGTTCTGGATAATAGTCCATAATTCTTTTGGATTGCTCGATATTGAGGCGCCCTTCGAGGTTAAGGTCTGATATAAGCCAATTGCAGTCTTTGTATAAGTCCCTTCTGTCTACATCAAAAACACTTCTCATGATATGGCGAAAGTTTGTAGGAAAGTTTTGGGCAAGAGCTGGCTCCATCTTGGCCGGATCAATACAGTAAAGCTTCATACCTTGTTTGAGTAGGTAGTAAGAAATGCCACCTGGCGCACTGCCTATTTCCACCGCTATTTGGCCATTTTTAAAATCTAAGTTAAATAAAGAGTGAGCTTCTTGGATTTTTAGGTAGGCGCGAGCAGGAGCTTCTTTTGGAAGTTCTACCGATTGAAGGTCATAGGTATCTATGGGGGTTTCAATGGTTTGATACAACCAAAATTGATTTTCAGAGACGCGTATAAAGCTGGAATTTGTGGGTTCCGTTTGTTCTTTAGACAAAAAGAGTGCCTGTCTCTTGGCAAAGATGATTGGATTCTTTTTTAATTTTTCTTCAAACCCACTTGGTCCTTTCATACTGATGAAGCTTTTATTAGAAAAGCTCAAGTGAAGTTCAGGGTATTTAAGGGCAATCTCCCCTAAAAGAAGGTCTTTGAGGGGGGAATCGTAAAAGAAAAGATAAAAAATATTGTCTGTCATCTTAGTGTATTGCTCCAGCTTCCGGCATTGTAGGCTTCAAATCCTTTGGACTTTATCATACGCACGGCAATTGCGCTACGAGAACCACTGGCGCAGCAGACGACAATGGGGACATTCTTTTTGAGTTTATTGATGGCCTGGCTTAATTCAGCCAGAGGAATATTGAGGGCCAGAGGATTGGCCCCTCCTAAAAATTCAGCTTCAGTTCTAACATCGAGAAATTGTGCTCCTCGATTTTTTAGTTCAGGAAGCATTTTAATGACTTTTCTTACTTTGAGGTGGCGGTAGAGGAAAAAAGCGGCAACGAGTAGTAGTGGCCAATAAGTTTTTAATGATTCCATAGGGTACTCCGGGGAATAGGTTTACGCATTATAAAATGTTAATTTGTTTTTTGCAAGACTTATTGTAAGCTCATAAAAAAAGGAAATATTGTGAATGAATTAGCTGGAAAGAAAGCATTGATTTTAGGTGTGGCCAATGAGCGCAGTATTGCTTGGGGAATTGCGCGTGAGTTAAGTCAAGCTGGGGCCCATGTGATTTTGAGCTATCAAAATGAGAATTTACTAAAACGGGTGGCACCCTTGGCCCAAGAAATTGGGGCAGAGCTTTTTCTTTGTGATGTTTTAAATTCTGAAAATCTCAAGGCCCTTTTTGCTCAGTTAGGGGAACTGGATATTCTCGTTCACTCTATTGCTTATGCCAACACACAAAGTTTGTCACGGCCACTGCACGAGGTTTTGCGTGCTGATTTTAATTTAGCTTTTGAGTCCAGTGTTTTTTCTCTTATTGAATTGTCACACGAAGCTGCGCTGCTTATGAAAAAAGGGGGAAGTATTTTGACTCTCTCCTATATTGGCGCAGATCGCGTTGTGCCAGGTTATGGTTTAATGGGGCCAGTTAAAGCCGCTTTAGAGTGCTCAGTTCGCTATTTGGCCCACGAGTTAGGGCCTCTGGGAATTCGCGTAAATGCTATTTCAGCTGGGCCTTTGCGGACTCTTTCTTCGGCCGCTTTTGGACAAATAAAGCAAGCTATCAAAGAGGTCGAAACCCATGCTCCTTTGCGACAAAACATATCGACTAAAGATATTGGCAATTTAGCGGTTTTTTTGAGCTCCGATAAGGCCACCATGATTAGTGGGGAAACTATTTTTGTTGATAGTGGCCTTCATATTATGTCATAAAAACTTATCTTAAATTTCAGAAACTTATTTCCGAAATCCTCTGTGGCTTATTTTAAAGAGGATGGTCTATGAAATGTAATGCGCTATTGATGGGATTTCTTTTCATCTTTGTGTCTTGTATGAATGATGCTCGCACGAGCAAAGATGAAATTGTTCTTTCGCTGGGACATGATATGCCAGTTAAAAGCAATCGCCATTTAGCCTTAACTCGTTTTGCTGAAATTTTGAAATACAAAAGTAAAGGGAAGGTCAAAGTTGAGATTTTCCCCGAACAGTCTCTTGGCAATGATTATCAAATGATGGCCAAAGCACAGCGCGGTGAAATTGATCTTATTTTCCCTCCCACCGCCAAAATGTCATCTCTGTTACCTATGGTGAAGGTTTTGGATGTTCCTTATTTTTTCAAGACAAAGCAAGAAGTGTATTTTGCATTAGATTCATTTTTGGAAAAGATGTTCGCCGATGCTTTAAGAGAAAAAGGACTTATTGGGTTAAATATCTTTGAGGGCGGTTTTAAGCAAATCATTTCTCATAAAAGTATTCAAGAAGTATCCGACTTTGAAAATCTCAAATTTAGAATTATGAAAAATGATATTCTAAAAAAACAGTATGCCATGGTGGGAAGCCAGCCTATTCACATTGACTTTCATCAGATTGGAGCAGCGTTTAAAGATTTAAGTATTGATGCGTTTGAAAATCCTTTAGATTCTGTACTTTCGATGAAGCTGGCCAATGAGAAGACAAGTGTTTTGTTAACCGATCATGCTTATTTGGGACAGTTTCTAATTTTGTCACGAGAAGGATTAAAGAAAATTCCTCCCCTGTATCGTTCGCTTTTGCATGAGGCTTCTCGTGAGGCCATGCTTTATTTGCGGGAATTAAATAACAAAGAGGAGGAAGGTGCACTAAAAAAACTAAAAAGCATGGGAGTCAAAGTGACGCGACCATCCCCTGCATTGAAAGCGCAATTAGTTCAGCTATGGGAGCCTTTAATGCAAAATGTGCTTGATGAGTTTCCCATTTTGAAAAATCGAGAGAAGAATCTTTTGCACAAAGATAAGCCTAAGTCTTTATTGCTGGGCCTTGATTTAGCTTTGAGTGGGCCGGTGGGGACCAGTGGGGAAGCTATTCGTTTGGGGGCAGAGTTGGCCCTTGAGGAAATTAATGCTGCGGGTGGAATCAATGGTATTCCTCTTTCCATGGAGGCATTAGACAATCAAGGCTTTCCCTCTAAGGGAGTCAAGAATATCAAAAAACTGATCCTCAAGGGAAACTTGGTGGCGATTATGGGAGGAATGCATAGTCCAGTGGCCTTAAAGGAAGTTTCGATGATTCATGAAAAGCAGGTTCCATTTCTTATTCCTTGGGCCGCTGCAACGGAGCTTGTGGACAATGGGTATGATCCCAATTTCGTATTTCGTTTTTCGGTGCGCGATGAATATGCGGGTGAGTTTCTGATAAAGAATATTCGCAAGAGGGCCAAAAAAATTGCTTTGTTATTGGAAAATACAAGCTGGGGAAAAAGTAATCACCGTGCCATGTTGGCGGCAATGAAGCGATTTGCAATGAGTCCTGTCGCAGTAGAGTTCTTCAATTGGGGTCAGTCTTCTTTTTCAGAATCTCTTATGAAGATAAAAGACAGTGATGCTGATGGGATTGTATTTGTGGGCAATGCACCAGAGGGAGGAGCCTTTTTGCGTGAAATGGTTAAATACAATATGACATCTATTCCTGTGGTTTCGCATTGGGGCATTGTTGGTGGCGATTTTTTTCAAAATAATAAAGACAGCTTGCAGCAAATTGATTTTTCTTTTTTGCAAACTTACTTCTTTGATAAGTCGAGCAAAGGGAAGGCTCACGCATTTTATCAAAAAGTGAAAAAGCATTTTCCGAATAGAGTTTTGGCCCCTGCTGGTATTATCCATGCTTATGAATTGACTCATCTTTTGGCCCAAGCCTTGCGCACACTCAATTCTTTTTCAGGGATAGAGGTGTATAAGGCATTAAAGGGGATTCAAAGTTATCACGGAATTTTCCGGAATTACCATATGCCGTTTGCAAAATTACAGGAAGCACTTGAGTACCGTGATTTTTCTTTGGCCCGATTTGGTGCCGATGGTGAAATCGTTAAGGCAAAATAATGAACGAAGTTAGTAATCAAAGTATTCGCCAGATTTTAAATAATAATATCCTGAGGACTTTTGTTCTACATAGTCTCATCCTCGGTGCTATTTTTGCAGTTTTGATTTACTACATTCAAAGAAGAGGCATTGAGTTAGAGCTTGAACATGAGCTAGATACCTATGAAACATCTTTAGAAACGAGATTAAACAATATTAGCGAGCGCGTTTCAATCTTGGGTAAAAATCATTTTATTGTTAATTCCTTGGTTTCGGGAAAACAAATGGGGGATGTTTTAGACAAACTCTTAAAGGGCGAAATTGAGAGCTCATTTGTTAAAAAGGCTTTTGTGCTTGATAGCGAAGAAAAAGTTGTCTATCAAACAGGGACTCCGGAAAATATCAGTGAGCTAGGACTATATTTTGCAAGAACTTTTCAAGAGGGAAGAGTTGCCTTTCTTTGGGATCTCTTTGATAATCGCTATTTTATCAGTGCTCCGATTATGTATTACCAAACTCCTCAAGGAGCTTTGGTATTTGAAATTAATATGGAAGAAGTATTTGCGCGACTGAAACTTGGCGACGAAGTTTCGCTTGCCGTAGATTTTGATGGGCAGATTGTTCGTTTTCATCCCGATGTAAAACCATATTGGCAATTGAAAAGAAATCTCGATTTGAATGGCCTAGGGCCAGCTACTTTATCTCTTATTGTCTCCCATACTCGAATTTTGGGGCCATTGTATCGTTTTCTTTTCTTATATATCTTGCTTGTTCTTATCTTTGTGCTGGGCGCTTACTGGTTGAGTCGTAAAGTCTCCTTGAAGTTATCACGTCCCTTAAGGGAGTTAAAAGATATTGTTGAAGATAAGCTTTCTCTTCATCGCTTGCAAAAGCCTGTTGCTGATGAGTCCAATGAGTTGAGTTTGATTCGTGAGGCATTTTATAAACAAGCCGTTCAGTTGCGAGAAATCAATAAGGACCTAGAGCAAAGAGTTATCGATCGAACCAAAGATTTAAATCTACTACTTATTGAGAATGAATTTTATAAATGGGCTATTACTACGGCCAGTTTAGTTGTTGAGACAGATATTAAAGGAAATATTTTAGAGGTTAATGATCCCTTTTGTGCCATTTCTCATTATTCTCGCAAAGAATTATTGGGGCAAAATATTAGAATTGTAAATTCTAATTATCACGATGACTCTTTTTGGAAAGAGCTTTGGGAAACCTTGAGTGCAGGAAATGTGTGGAGGGGGAAAATTAGAAATAAGGCTAAAGGGGGCCATTTTTATTGGGTTGATGTGCTGATAGTGCCTCGACGAGATGAAAGAGTCACTGGAGAGGTCATATCTTATCTATCTATTCAAAACGACATCACGCAAAGCAAGTTATATGAAGAGCAAATGCTCACTGAAAAGAAAAAAGCAGAAGATGCGGCCAGTGCCAAGGCTCAGTTTCTTGCTTCCATGAGCCATGAAATACGCACTCCCATGAATGCTATTTTGGCCATGGGAGAGATTCTTGCGGAATCGACGAAACTCGATGCAGAAGAGCAGCACTATCTCGATCTACTAAATAATTCGGGAAGAACTCTATTACAGCTTATTAATGACATTTTAGATTTTTCAAAAATTGAAGAGGGTGCCATTGATTTAGAAAAAGAGAACTTTGATGTAGAGCTGCTGGTTCAAGAAGTCATAGATCTTTTTTATCCTTTAATTGAAAAGAAAGAATTATCTTTTCATTATAACACTGGATTGCAACATAAAATGCGACAAGGAGATACAACAAGGATCAAGCAGATTCTTTTCAATTTGGTTGGTAATGCAATGAAATTTACTAGTAAAGGCAGCATTTCCATTCAATTGCACGAAGAGGCTGAAAATCGAATTTTATTTGAGATTGCAGATACGGGAATTGGGATTCCTGAGGATAAGCTACAAATGATTTTTGAACGTTTTAGCCAAGCTGATCGCTCTACTACTAGGCAATTTGGAGGAACAGGTTTGGGCCTGAGCATTTGCAAGGGCCTTGTGGAAATGATGGGCGGAGAAATTGTTGTTAAAAGTGAGCTGGGAGTAGGGAGTGTTTTTTCTTTTACAGCACAATTACCACTTTCTGAGTCAACGGAAAAAAGAGGTGAAGGTCTAGTTCAAGTGGATTTAGATATGCTTGAAAAATTAAGGGGACGAATTCTCATTGTGGATGATTCTCTTGAAAATATTGAAGTCTTAAAGCTTTTTTTAAAGTCGACTCAGTTGGAAATAATAACTGCAATTAATGGTGAAGTTGCCTTGGATATTTTGGGCAATGAGAGTTTTGATGTTGTTTTTATGGATGTGGAAATGCCGGTGATGGATGGTATTACGGCCATGAAAAAAATAAGAGTGCAAGAAATGGGGACAGGGCGAAAACAGCGAGTTGTCGCTTTGTCAGCACATGCCGTGGATTATATCAAGCATGAGATTATGCAGGCAGGCTTTGATGACTATATGACAAAGCCTATCACCAAACACAAAATACATAACTATTTGATAACACATATGAAAGAATGATAAGAGATTGTCTTTCTTGAACATCCATATTTTTTGGGGGAGACTTTTTGGACCAACTGGTTTGAGGAGTTTCTCATGTCAAAAGTCGTTTTGCTTGTTTGTTTATTCTTATCTAGTTCTCTTTGGGCAAAGCTTTGTCGCCCAGTGGATTTGAGGGCCGATTTTGGTCCAGTCCGTGATCAGAAGGAAACTTACTGGTGTTACGCCTTTTCTGCTTCCGACTTAATTCAACAGCATTTTAAACTCAAAAAACAAATTTCGGCCGTGGATGTTGCTTTCACTTATAATCAAGGATTTCCTGGATCCTGGCATCGAGTTTTGGCACCTCTTATTAGTCCCAAATTTAATTCAGGTGAGCCGGAAACAGGCTTTATCAAGCTTGCCATTAAGCGTGTGATTGCGCGTGGACTTTGTCCAGAGTCGCTTTTCCCTTCATCTAGAGGTGCTTTGAAAATCAATCGTGAAACTGGTGAGTCTGTTGCTTTAGGATGGAGAGAGAGCATCAAGGAAATGCATGAACTGAAAAGACTTTCTTTGAGAGACGAATATTTTTCTTTTCCAGGAATGGATTGGGCGGCGTTTTGGACCGTTTTAGACAATTCTTCTGATAAGAAATTAATGTATAATCTAGCCACTTGGGCCTGTGAAGGGCATAGAATTCAAGTGCCTCAAGCTTCTTTGAAAACGGTGTATTTACCTTCTAATGCTGCCATGCTTTTAGATCAGCAATTAAATCGAGGGGAGAGTGCTGCCATTGATTACTTTTCAGCCTTTATGTACGATCAAAATGCGAAAAAAGAGGATTTACACACTTCTGTTATTGCTGGCCGCCGCATGGGGGAAGCTGGAGAATGTGAATACCTCATTCGCAATACCTATGGAACTGACTGTTCTGAATATGTTCCTCCTTACCAATGTGAAAACGGTTACTTATGGGTGTCTGAATCTGTCATTAATCGCATGACTGTGGGTGTGACTTTTTTTAAGTAAGTATTTAGAAATTTAGTGAAAATCCGAAAAGATCCTTATGAAAGTTTGGGTCTTTTCTTTTTTATTTTTGCTCAGCTTTGGCGCCTTGGCGTCGGGAGAGGTAGGTCATCATTTTGATGTCACTCCGGAAATGAAGGCCCTACGCAAGCTTAATCGCCTGTTACCATCCGTTGGAGAATCGTCCCAAAAAAAACTATTACTAAAAACAGTTCTAAAAAATACGGCCAATAGCCCAGTGTATTTTTATCAGTGTGGTTTACATCTGGCTAAAAAAGATTTCTTTTACCGCTCTCTTAAGAAAAATCCTGAAGTGTTTTCCACTATCTTTGGTACCAATGCCAATCGCCAAGTTCCGGCCAACAGTCATTTTTTTGATT
Source organism: Bacteriovoracaceae bacterium (assembly GCA_003245675.1). GTDB lineage: Bacteria > Bdellovibrionota > Bacteriovoracia > Bacteriovoracales > Bacteriovoracaceae > SZUA-425. The sequence continues at coordinate 31,125 of QKCN01000019.1, forward strand.
TTACTTATGATGATGTGGGACAGGTTTGTGACAATAATTTTGGATTTTGTCGTGGTTTTACCGAGTCCTTGCTTTCCTGGAATCGCTTAGGACATTTTGTAAAACACCCTGAAAGTATTGGACATGTCGTACAAGTTCCCAAGTTCTCTCCTCAGAGAAGCAATGAAAGTCTTAAAGCATTTTATAAGCGCAATGATGCCTTCTTCGAATTTTATCGTCCCACAATTGATGCCATTCAAAAGGGAAAGGCCGGTATTATTTATGGCTTTGAAGATCTGAGAGATTTTTCTTCTAATCCCATCATCAAACATTATTTGAAAGAAAAGGTCGCCTTGAAGTGGGCCGAGGAAAATACAAGTCTTTTCAGTCTTACCAATGTGCTTCCGCGTACTAATCGCAGTATGACAAAAGATGAAGTTTTGAAATTACATGAGGATTTGAGTTTGCGTATCAATGAGCTGCACTATAATCCGGCCATGATGGTGATTCGTCCAACTAAAGAAAGTTGGATGGAATTTAAGGGCTATTACCATGTGATGCAAGCCTTTCACGTTACACCGATTAAGGAAGGTCATTATAGTATTTATATGTTGGATTTAGACTATACAGATGTGCAGTATGGTATTCGACGTTTAGAAATTAATCTCAAAGGCGAAAAGCCCGTTATTTTCGGCGATGTAAAATATCCTAAAAAAGGAAAAGGTGGAGAGCCTTTACCTGACATGTATCATGAATTTGGTGCCGTCTCTGATGTTAACATGGTGCCCATGGATGACATGGTTATTGGGGACCAATTATTAGAATTGACTCGCTTTTATGAGCAATACCCCGAATTGATGAGTTCTGTTGGGAAGATGAGTGCAGAAGAAAAGTCTGTGGCCATTCACAATATTATTGGTCGCGCTGAAGCTGAGCGCATGGTTCGCAGCAGTGATAAATCGGTTTATGAAGTCAAGCTTAAGGATTTAGAAATTCAAGGGCGCGAAGATTCTGATGGCGTCGCTTGTATTACCTTTCTCTATAAGGGAGAAAGCAAGCAGGCTTTGATTCCTTTAAAAGAGTTGAGCGAAGAAGTTGCTCGTTCTCCAGAAGATCTTAAAAAGTTCATTGTGACTCGTGGATTTATGGATGATCTGGAGCAATATTATTGGTCAGACTAGTTCTTTATTTTCTTGGGTGTGCAAGGGACGAGTAAAAATCCATTGCGTCGCTTCGAGATACTCTTCTTTTGTTTTACTTTTCTTTATTTTCTTAAAGACTTTATGGGATTCCTCAAAACAATTGGCCAAATAAAACCAATGCGCTTTCATTTTGTCGATGAAGTGGTCTTTCTCCCAATAGGCGGAGGAGAGCTCTTGATGAAAGGCGTGCAGTTTGGTGCGGTAGTCTTGGGGGGCCAAATTTTGATTTTTTAGCTGTAAAAATAATGCGGGATTGTTGAGCGCTCCTCGGCCAATCATCCAGCGAGTAATAGAGGGAAAGCGCTTTTTAAGACGCATCAGATCTTCTGGATTCGTGATATCGCCATTGTAGCAAGGAGGTGTCTTAAAAAGAGGAAGGAGTTGCTCGAATTCATCTTCCCAGATTTTACCTTTGTACAGTTGAGTGCCTAAGCGAGGATGCAGGCATATATCTTCGATCTTGAATTCGTTGAATATGGGGAGTAGTTCTCTTATTTCTTTGGGGTTTTCTCGCCCTAGGCGTAGTTTTATGGAG
>QKCN01000042.1 GCA_003245675.1 Bacteriovoracaceae bacterium
GAAAGTTTTTGTTGGCCAATTTCGTCCTAAAATTTTTCTTACAAAAGAATACATTAAAGAGTCCTTTTTGTTTATTTTACTCAACTATTATCTTAAAAGACAAAGGACAAATATCCAACACATTGATTTTTTTATTTCAAAAATAAAGCCCGACAATTCTCCTCAATCTATAATTTATCTAAAGGTAAAGTTTGCCTATTAATTTCTGCACTTTTATTTTTCCCAAATTAAGCTAGAATGAAAGTTGTAAGTGACAGGAAGTTACTTACTTGAAAAAGAGGCAGGATGCCGAAAAAGAAGGGAGCTAAGCAGGAAGCTCCCTTTCTTTTTTTCTACCCCCCAGTTTCCCTGAAAACACAATATGAAACCGACATTAACTCCAGAACAAGAATCACAATTTTCGCATTTTATGAAAGTCTGTGATCAGTTCAAGCTGGGTATTCTAACGACTGAACAACCTCATCCTCTAACTCAAAATCTTTCACAACTTGCGAACAACGATCTTCCTCAAGCAATAACAATTCTCAAGAAACTAGACATTGATCTCTTTGACATCGCCCTCAATAAGCTGGAACAAATTCAAGAGATGGCCAATGCTATCCAAGAGACTTTCAAAAACGGAAACCGACTTTTCCTTTGCGGCTGCGGAGCAACTGGAAGACTATCTCTCGTACTAGAAACAATCTGGCGCCAACTCAATCCCCAAAGTGAGCAAGTTATCAGCTTTATGGCGGGGGGAGATATTGCCCTAATCAAATCAATTGAAGATTTTGAAGACCATCGCGAATTTGGAGAACGTCAACTCTGCGAACTGGGATTTCACGAAGGAGATCTACTTATTGGAAGTTCGGAAGGAGGAGAAACCAGCTTTGTCATTGGGGCAGTAGAAAAAGCTGCTCAATTATCAAAGAGCCGCTCCTATTTTCTGTACTGTAACCCAGATAACGTCCTCTCCGCAAATATTGAACGCTCTCGCAACATTATTCAAAATGAAGCTGTAGGAAAAATCAATTTAACCTGTGGTCCTATGGCCCTATCAGGCAGCACGCGCATGCAAGCCTCAACTATTCTCATGTTGTGTATCGGGCTTGCCATGATTTACCCTGCAGATGAGATAAAGCAAAATATCTCTCAAACCAAAATACTACTTGAAGAAACATCTTATGATTTTTTGCACAGTTTTATAGAAGAAGAATCGAAAATCTATCAAGATGGAGGCTACCTCTTCTATAATGCTGATCCCACCACGGGAATTGGGGTTTTGACGGATACCACAGAACGATCCCCAACTTTTAATCTCCATCCTTATGAAAACATTCAAGATGCTAATGCCCCTGCCGCCTATAGCTATCTTCTCTTGGAAAATGCACAAAATGTAGAAGAAGCATGGCACTACCTACTCGCTCGAGCTCCTCGTGCGCTAGACTGGAAAAGCCACTATGACAGAGTCAACCTCAAGCGACTTTATGGTCACGATATTGGCCCCGAAATACAAAAACACCGTAGTCATCTCAAAAACGAACATTTCTATATTAAACATCAGGAAAATTCGCTTCTATGGAGACTCAAAAAAATTGAAAACAAAATTGACCTAAAAAATGCGAGCTTATTAGCAATCAATGTCTTACTAAAATCCCTACTAAACATTCACTCAACTCTAGTTATGGGCAGAATGGGACGCTACCAAGATAATATTATGATTTGGGTGAGATCCAGTAATCTCAAGCTCATTGACCGCTCCATTCGCTATGCTCAGCTGTTATTGGCCAATGAAAAATTGCAATTTTCCTATGAAAAATTGGCGCGAGTATGCTTTGAGGAAATGCCTCAGGTCACCAGCAATGATCCCATTGTTCTGCGCATGGTTCGTAGACTTAAAAACGGAAATTAATACAATTTGGAAAGCTCCATTGTGTATTTAGTGGGTGCATAACCAATCAGTCTTTCTTCTCTAATCTTCTTGAATTTTGCCATTGCATTAGAGCAAGACGAATAAGGAAAAATGCTGATTCCACCACGAGGCGTGAATTCTCCTATAACTTCTAAAAATTTAGGCTTGAGCAATTTTTCCAGATCGTCACAAATAGTCTGTACACAATCTTCATGGAAATCCCCATGATTTCTAAAGCTAAATAGATAAAGCTTTAAAGACTTGGACTCCACCATTGTCTTATCTGCGATATAATTGATAAAAACTTTAGCAAAGTCAGGCTGACCTGTTTTGGGACATAAAGAAGTAAATTCAGTACAAACAAAACTCACCCATTGCTCACTCTTAGGGTTGCGATTAGTAAACGCTTCTAATATTTTTGGATCATAGTCCTGAGAATAGCTTGTCTTATTGCTTCCTAATAATGAAATTTCTTTATCTAATTTTCGCTTTGCCATATGATTGCCCCTGCAAATTTATTAAATCTAGCAGGGGCAATAAATCAAAATTTCCCTTATCAAGCAAGTTGTTTTTCTACAAAATCCCAGTTCACCAATTTCCAAAAGGTGTCGATATAAGTTGGTCTGGCATTGCGATGATCGACATAATAAGCATGCTCCCAAACATCGATGGTCAATAATGGTCGCAAACCTTCTAAAAGAGGTGTTCCAGCATTAGAGGTATTCACAATCTGCAATTTGCCTAGCTTATCTTGCACCAGCCAAGTCCAGCCCGACCCAAAATTGTTGGTCGCGCGATCAGAAAATTCTTTCTTAAATTCCTCTAATCCTCCAAAACGATCCTTTAAGAGACTCACCAACTTTTCAGAAGGATTTTGATAATTGGGAGTTAGGCAATTCCAATAAAAGCTATGGTTCCAAACCTGTGCTGCATTGTTAAAAATGGGTCCTTCTTTTGACTTGAGAATCACTTCCTCCAATGAAGCATGGGAATACTCGTCTTTATCCTCCAAAAGGGAATTGAGCTTATTTACGTAAGCCTGATGATGCTTTCCATAGTGATACTCAATAGTCTCTTCGGAAATATGAGGGGCCAAAGCATTTTTTTCAAAAGGTAATTTAGGTAGTTCGAATTTCATACATTCTCCTTATTATTTGTTTACAAACAAGTTGTTAAATAGTGAAAATGAATGAGTACTGTTACAAAATTTCTTTTAATTAAGATATTTTCTTTTAAAAACGATATGTTAGAGGGTGATTCGTCAACTCGCTTCCCCCCACACTTTCTCAAAAGGATGAAAAATGGGCATACTTGATGAAGATTTTGGAAAAATTTTCGAAGGATCCTATGTATATCACTATAAAAATAAACCCTATGGAGAAGAAAACTTCACTGTAATGCAAAATCGTCAAAAGGATTCGACTCGCTATTTTGCAGAGGCCCTCTCCCGTCTCACTACTGGAGAACTACTCAAAATTAAAACCTACTATGAAGTCGATCTCAAATGGCAACCCGTAAAAGTTATTATCACCAAGACCATTGGAACAGATAGAGCAGAGGAAATGTTTATCTGCAATCACCGCGAAGGAACTATTTCTTATCAATTCCAAAGAGGCAAAAATAAGAAAATTTTGCAACTCAATTTATCGGGATCGTATCAAATTGCCACTCCGACCTTTACCACTGCAGCGCTTTATCTTCATCAGAAAAACCCCAGCAACCTAGGGCGTACTCGCTATATCCTCATCACCTCCCCCAATGACTGGGAATTCGAAGGAGAGATTTCAGATCAATCTGTTTTCATTGAACCAAAAATGACAGATGGCCCTGAGACAATGAAAATCGGAGAAAACAATCTTCCGGTAAAAACTTTTTATCTCTACGCTCACGATAAAATGGAAAATGTAGAAGAAAGCCCCATCAGCTTTCACATGAGTAAGCATGTTGGACTTCCTTATGTGATAGAGCCTGCACCTGATACAAAAATCTCAATAAAGAAACTACAAGATTTTGATATCCCAACCTACGATTCGGATGGAAGCTACCGCTAAAGCAAAAATTTTCGAATCCCCTCACACGCATCTTTCAGGCTGGTTTTCTCGACCTGATAGGGATTCATCAACTTCATAAAACGCTCCATGGTAAAACGTTTCCAATTTTTAGTGCGCGCATCGACGATAATGGCTCCACCTCTATCCTTTTCAGTACGTAGTAGGCGCCCCAATTTTTGATGCAACGACCTCGTGCGATTTGCCAAAAAATAATCATTGAATTCATTGCCAAAATTTTGCTCATAGAACAATCTTCTTTTCTCGATGACGAGATCCTGACGCAAATCGGGGATTTTATCGATCACAACCAATTGCAGCGCATCTCCAGGAACATCAAGCCCTTCCCCAAAAGTTTCCATCCCCAAAAGAATGCCATTAGGAGATTTTTTAAACTCCTCAACAACCTGTAGCCCCATCCCCTGAATAAAAAGAGGAATACGTCCCTCAAACTTTTTTAGTAAAAGTTCTCGGGCCCTTTCAAAGCGAGTCTTTGCCGAAAAAAGAAAAAGTGTTCGCCCCCCCAACTCCTCCACCAAAGGCGCCACCTCATTTAAAAGCTCTTCTACAAACTCTTGCCGATAAAATAGAGGTGTATCATCGCAAAGATAAACTTTAGCCATTTTTTGATAGTCATAAACAGGAGGAATGAATAAACCTGCTTTAAAACGACGCTCTGCCGGCAAGTAAGAATGTCCAGAAACCCATTCAACTCCCACCATCCCAGTATCCCCAGTCACATTTGCCAAGGTTGCGGAAACGGAAACAATAGAGCGAGCGCCAGCCAATAGCTCTTGATAAGTTTTTTCCCCAATATTAATAGGGGAAGCCTCTACAATAAAACCAAATTCAGCGTGATATTTTAAAACATTGGCATAATCATCATCATGCCTCAAACACTTGTCTAAAGAACCATAAGAGTCTTCTAGAAGAGCAAAAAATTTTTTAAAAAGAGAAAAAGCGGTAATATCACCAGTTTCAATTAGCTTATCCAAATCCCATGACTCAGAGTAAGTTTGAAATTTTTCCCAAAGTTCCTTCAACACAAAGCAAATATTTTCCAGATGATTTAAAATTGAAAGACTTAATTCCTGGTTTGTTTCTGTTCGCTCAGGCAGAGGCATTTCATTCCAATAAACATCTGTAAAACGTGTATTCTGCTTAAACAGGGATTCAATCTGTTCGTTTAGAGGTAAAAAATTATCTTCTAAACTGATCGCAGAGACTCGCAAAGATTCACGAATCGCTTGAATCAAAGACTCTCCCCCTTCCTCTTTTTGTAATAAATAAAAAAGGGCTGAAACGCCTTGCTCCGTTTTTATTTGCTTAATGAGCTGCTTTAAAGCGCTTGATTCCAACTGAGCCGTAAAAACAGAAGTCGCCTCCTGCTCCATACGATGAGCTTCATCAATAATAATTGAAGTTGGCCGGGGCAAAGCCTTGGGCCAATTCATCATCAAGGCATGATTTCCCACAATAACCTGTGCTTCTTTCGCTTTTTGCAGGTCACTAAAATAAGAACAGTGTTCTCGAAATTCACAACGATGAGCAGTACAGTGGCGATAATCTACCGCCAACTCTTTTTCAAGATCTGCAAAATCGCGATTTAATTTTTTCAACACGAAAGGAATATTTGAACGATTGATTTTATCGTGCTCCACAAAGTTATTGTGATAAAAAAGCAAATCAAAAAAGACATGAGCATATGCTCTATTAAAATCATCTTCGAGTAAAAGAGTTTGGCCAATCTCTCCCAAGCGCTTCTTCAAGAGTTCATGGAAATACATCTCACAAAAATGATTGCTAGACCCCATTAAGCGAACGAACTTAAAATTGTCATCCAAACCTAAAATAGCCTGAACTTGTCGAACCTCTTTGCTCATCACCTGATTTTGCAAAGCTTTCGTCCCTGTAGCAATGAGGATGGGCTCCTTCTCTTCTTTAGCATAAAGAACAGAGGGAATAAGATACCCCAAGGTTTTCCCTGTTCCCGTAGGAGCCTGAACAAGAGCATGGATATTATTTTTTAGGGCCTGCCCAACTCGCAAAGCCAATTTCAACTGCCCATCGCGAAAAGAGTAAAAAGGAAGGTTCGTCCGAATTCCTTCTTCATCTTGAAAAATCTTTTCCATCCCTTCTTTAGAAAAAAGAAAAGGCCCATGTAAAGGTTTTCCATTAAAACTTTGCTCATCAAGCAGAGATTCCTGCCACACAAAGTATTTGTCCTCTAAATCAAATTCAATCTGCTCAGCAAGTTCTTGTAACTCCTGCTGCGTTAAGTTGAAAAAATGAGAAAACCACCAGCGATCGAGATTCTGTTCTCGCACAGTCCTTTTAAATCTTTCTCGAAAAACCCAACTATCCTCTCGCTTAAATGTATGCCAATTTGCAAGCAGCAATACTTTTAAAAGATCAAGAGAGTCTTCAAATCCGCGATGAAGCTCTTTTTCCGCAATCCCCATCTCAACAATAAAAGATTCGAGATTAAGCTGGGAGCGCTCTGGATACAGAAGAGCGAGATAAAGCAGACTATCTTCAAAAGAAACATCTTCATCTAATTCATCAAATTTGTTTTCACTAAAAAAATCTTCTAAGAACTTTTTTTCAAATGAAGCATTGTGAGCAATCAAAGAAGTTCCGGAAAGCTCGACTAGTTCGTCGGATACTCGCTCCCAGGACGGCGCATTTTTAAGATCTTTCTCTTTAATGCCCGTCAACTTCAAAATAAATTGTGAAATCTCTCCTGTATAGCGAACAAGTGAGCTATACTTGCGCACTAGCTTAAGCCCCTCAAATTCCAAAAAACCCACATCAATAATGCTATCGTAGTGAGGATCTATACCCGTTGTTTCAATATCAAGCAGGGTCCAATGCCCCAAAGATGTTTTTTTATTCATGCTTTATTTTTACCGAAAGTAATAAGAAAAGTCTAAGCGCTTCCGCTCAGCTTTAAGAAATTTCAAATTTGCAACGAGATCGACATTGTTCGATGCCATATCGCCTCCAAAAATAAAATGACCCTCCGGAGAGGGCCATTTCAAAAAAGCAGGCGACACTATTGCGAGACTGAACTCGGAAGCCGTGCTTCCCCCTGAGTGTGCTTCAAGTGAGCACATAGCGAGCGATCCGTTCCTGGTAAATCCGAAAACGAATACATCAGCACCCAGAAGGCACATAATGAGAAAACGGAAAGCATTTTCATTCCTGGGCCTCCTCTTAAAAGCTCATTATTTCCTCTTATATATAATTATCGGTCCAAACTTTAGAATACTTGAGCAAAAAGAGCGGCTATTGAAAGGGAAATAAAAAAAGGGCCTTATTTCAGGCCCTTGTAGAAAACTAAAGAATATTTGCTGATCGCGCCCAAGCGTAATTTTCGACTTGTAGCTCTTTAGGTGACTTCATGCGGTAGTAAAGAGTCTTCTCTGGATCGCAAATAAAAATTCCCAAATCCAATAATTGATAGGTAAAAGACTCAATACGAGAGCGATCTAAAGTTTTCGCCTTCTTATAGTCATAGGCCATAATAGAATCAAGACAGGCTTTTAAGTGACTAATGTTGCGATAATAAAGATCCCCAATATTACCCGCAGAATCAAGGTGATCAAAATCAATCACCTTCAAATCGGCATAGGCGATTTTAGGCACTGAAGTTTTATTGGAAGCATCAGTCATATATTTGCCAAACTTACATGGCTCTAATTTGCTGACGACAAGAGGACGAATGGGACAAAGCTCTTGATAAAGGTAGAAAGGTTTAAAAGGCACAGAGCCATTAACAATCTCACCCTTTAAAGCTAAAGACCTCCCATCACGAGTCATCAAATAAAGCTCCCCTAAACTTTCCAAAGGAATTTTTTCAAGGGTCCTATACACTGAAAGATAAACTGAATTCTTCTTTTCCTTACCTGGAACCATGGATTTATTGGCGCATTTTTCCTTGGTATATTCGAGGTCAAAACACTTAGGCAATTCCCCTTTAACTTCCACAAAAATCAGTTGTTCACTCGTTCCTCGCGTCGAACCGGTGGACATATAAGAACCAAACTCCTCAGGAGTCAACTCAGAAGCAATGAGGGCCTCCATAGGGAACAAAGTAAGATAATATCTAATGGTCATATAAACCTCCTAAATTAATTCATTCCAATAAGGGAACTAAAAACTGCTGAATACTTCACAATTAAGCCGGCAAACACGACACTTACCATCGTCATTAACTTAATAAGAATATTAAGAGAAGGACCAGAAGTATCTTTAAAGGGGTCACCGACGGTATCACCAATAACTCCCGCTTTATGAGCCTCTGATCCCTTACCACCATGATGTCCTTTTTCAATGAACTTTTTGGCATTGTCCCAAGCTCCACCTGCATTATTAAGCATAGAGGCAAGCGAGAAGCCAGCCGTCAAACCACCGGCCAAAAGTCCAATAACTCCAGGAACGCCAAGGAGAAGTCCAGTTAGCACAGGAGCAATAACAGCGATCAAGGAAGGAATGATCATTTCTCTTTGGGCCCCTGCAGTAGAAATCTCAACACAACGTTGATAATCAGGCTTGCCTTGTCCTGTCATAATTCCCGCAATACTTCTAAATTGGCGGCGAACTTCTTCAACCATCGCTCCAGCAGCTCTACCTACGGCCTTCATTGTCATTGCACAGAAAACAAAACACATCATTACCCCAAGAAATAGACCACAAAGCAAACGAGGATTCATCAAAGTCACATCATAAGCGGTGATAAAGTCCATTAACTCAGAGTGCTGAACAACAACGCCCAAAATATCTCCAGTGTGGCTAACGGCTTTGGTAACCACTTCCCCTAAATCAGAAAAGTTATGATGAATTAAAGTCACATCAGTTCGACCAGTAAATAGATTTGTAAGCTGCTCTGAAGTATTTACAAATTTTGTCTTTCCAATTTCGAAAAAGCTCTTACCAGCAAGACGCCCAACCCAAAGCTTGATTTCTTCAAGATAGGCTGCAAGCAAGGCCATAGCTGTCAACGCAGCTGAACCAATAGCAAAGCCCTTCCCTGTTGCAGCAGTTGTATTTCCAAGTTGATCTAGTTCATCAGTTCTTTTTCGAACTTCAGGTGGAAGCTGACTCATTTCGGCATTTCCACCAGCATTATCAGCGATAGGGCCGAAAGCATCTGTGGCCATAATGATACCCAAGGTTGAAAGCATTCCTACGGCCGCAAAGCCAACACCATAAAGACCATTGCCCATATGAGTAAAGCCTCCAGAAAAACCAAAGGCACAAAGAATACCAACCACGATAATAATAACAGGTAAGCCCGTAGACATCATACCAACGGCCAAACCATCAATAATAGTTGTGGCAGGCCCCATGCGCGTTTGCTGAGCAATACCTTGAGTCGGTCCATAAGCATCAGAAGTATAATATTCTGTAGTCTGTCCAATTAACACTCCGGCAACCAATCCAGAAACAACGGCACCAAAAATGCCCCAAGAAATCAAACCGAAGAAAACCATGACCATCAAGGCAAGAAGAATTAAAACAGAACTACCAGCAGTACCAAATAGCAAAGAACGCAATAAGGTTTTGGCTGTTGCACTTTCACCAGTGCGCACCATAAAAATACCAACAATGGAAAGTAAAATTCCAATTCCAGCAACAATCATTGGCGCAGTAATGGCCGAAATCATCTGGGCAGAACTCAAGCCAGGAAGAGCAGCTCCCAATGCCGCGGTAGCGAGAATACTACCACAATAAGACTCATAAAGGTCCGCCCCCATTCCGGCAACATCCCCAACATTATCGCCCACATTATCAGCAATAGTTGCTGGATTTCTTGGATCATCTTCCGGAATTCCTGCTTCAACTTTTCCCACGAGGTCTGCACCCACGTCTGCAGCTTTAGTATAAATACCACCACCCACACGAGCAAAGAGAGCTTGCATAGAAGCGCCCATACCAAAGGTAATCATGATTGTGGTAATTTCCACCATTTTAGCCTTGATCCACATGGAGTTATTGAGCATCTCAGCTGACCAGCCACCCTCAAGCCCTACCTTTTCCATCATCTTGGCGCCGAAGCCCCAAACATTATGATCAAAAACATAGTTCAAAACGTAATACCAAATGGAAATATCTAAAAGTCCAAAACCCACAACAATGAGTCCCATAACAGAGCCACTTCTAAAGGCCATCTGTAGACCAGCATTAAGAGAGGTTCTAGCTCCATTGGCCGTTCTTGATGATGCCTGTGTAGCCGTTTTCATTCCCAAGAATCCACAAAGACCAGAAAAAAGACCGCCAGTTAAAAAGGCTGCGGGGACAAACATATTTTGCACACCGATGATGGCAAGAAAGATAAAAACAAAGAAGAGCACAACAAAAACAATTGAAACAGTTTTATACTGCTGCTTCAAATAGCCCATCGCTCCTTCTCTAATGTACTCTGCAATTTCTTTCATGCGTTCTGTACCTTCATCATGCTTGATCATCAAGCGGTAGAGAATGAAGGCAAGAACAAGGGCCACCAGCGCAGACGCTGGCACAAGCCACCAAATACAGGGAATAGCACTCATAAGATCTCCTTGTTGCTACACAACTTTAAATTATCAAAAACTCCATCTTTCTTCGGATATCAGTACCTTATTTTAAGAAATTCAAGATGACCAATATAGAGTGGTAAAAACTTGCCACTTAGAAGCAAACAAGATAAAAGGTACGGAATACTGCGTTAAGGATACCATTTCAGTAAAATAGGGGTAAATAATGGAGAAGAACTACTTCTTAGAAAATGTTGACCGTATTATAGGGGATAAAAAACTTGAATACCCACTCAATTTTGCCATGGGTGCAGCTTGGATACTCGCACATCATAAAGGCAGCTCTCTTAAAATTTTGAACATGAAAGAGACTTCACCATTGGCCGACTATTTCATTTTGGGCACCGCAACAAACCCCACACAAGCAAAAGCTATTTCTGATGACCTTCTCTTTGCTTTCAAACGCCATAAACTAGAAAGCATTTCTCGCGAAGGACTAACAAACTGCGATTGGCTACTACTTGATTTTGCCGATGTTATCGTACACATCTTCCAAGAAGATACTCGCGAGCTTGTGGCAATTGAAGAACTTTGGAAAGATGCAGAAACCGTCGCAATTCCAGAAGAATACTACTATGGAAACGCTCCTAGTGCTAAAAAAGAAGAAGACGAAACTGCTGGTTATTTCTAAAAATGGCCGCCAAGTTTCATCTCCTCAGTATTGGCAAACTACGAGACAAAGGCGCACAAATCATCGAGGATGAATACGCCAAAAGGCTCATTCAATTTAAATTACAATTTCACGAGAGTAAGGCGCGGGCCGAAGACAAAGATTCGGAAGGTGAAATGGCCCTTGCTCTCATCAAAAAGATAGACCCTCATGCAGGGATGGTCCTACTCTGTGAACAAGGTCAGCTATTCGACTCCATCAAATTTTCTGAATTTTGTGAAAAACTTTATAATGGGGATAGAAAGAACATCTTCTTTGTTATTGCTGGTGCAGAAGGTCCTTCTGCACAATTAAAAGAAGCGGCTCAACACAAACTCTCACTCTCTCCGCTTACTTTTCCTCACCAGATGGCACGAATTATACTAGTCGAACAAATTTATCGGGCCCAATGCATAAGCTCTGGCCACCCCTATCACAACTAAAGAAACTCTGCGATCTCTTGAGCAACTCCTTCAAAGTTATCAATCACTTTTTCCAAAGAAAGAAAACGAATTAGCGTATCATGAAAATGAGGCTGAAGCTCTGGTCGAATGACTTCATCTCCAACATACCAACAAGGAAGGGCCATAAAATTAGCATATTGCACCCAAATTGGCTCTTGCACAATAGCGCAATCACAAGAGAGTAAAACTCTCCATTGATCGGGCAATATCATTTTATCAGAGAAAAAATAATAACGATTCTCAGAAGGAAGCTTGGCCAATAATTCTTCTTTTTGAAATTCTTCTTCACGAGGAAAAAGACACATAAAAGTCAGCTCCGAAAAAGACTGAAAAAGCCATTGATACTCCTCTGGACTCCCCTTTAACTGCACAAATACTTTTTTGACTTCAGTAGGCAAAGCCGGTTTTACCAAAGGACTTATTTTGGGAAAGGTATTACTTAATTCAAAAGTCTCTTCTTCCCACTCTTTTCCCAATAAAAACAGATTATCAGTGTAATGAAGTTCAGGGTTAAACTCCCTAGAGCTAGTAAATAATTTGCGCAAAAGTCCTTTTTGAAATCCAAGACGCAAAGTACCTCGAAAGAAAAACCCCATGAGAGCGGCCCTTAGGCTTCTACCATTGGTCAAAAAAACATCTATATTAAAAACCTCAACGCAGTGATAGCAAAACTTATGGATATCAAAAAAACGAGGATAGCGCTCTTGATCATAGGGATAGACTTCAAAATTCCAATCTGTAATTTTTAAAACATCCCGCAAACGACTATCAATAATCACTTGAATTTTATCCCCAAGATGCTTGCGTCGCACGCTCTCAATAAAAGCAAGGCTTAGCATTATTTCTTGTTCATCTCCCTCTAGATAGACAAGAATATTCATGAGCGCTCCAAACGCCTTTGCGTTAAACGATTCCAGAGGATTGTATAATATGCGGTTGCCAGTGGAATAACAAATAAGTTCACAATAGGAACCATGACGATTGCCAACCAAATAAGTCCACTTAGAACATAAGGGATAAAATGACGTTTTAAATCCCTCACACAATCGCCAAAAGAAAGCTTATGGCGAGACCATGAATAATCAACAAATTGAATGGCGAGCAATAGTGATGAGACAATAACGCTCAAAAACAGTAAGGGGGGAAATTGGCCAAAGATAAAGGCCAACAGCCCCAAAATTGCAATCAAAGCAATCTTCTTTATTTCATTAGTAACAATAGAAATCCAACCAGAAACGACTTTTCTCCAAATTTGATCAATTCCCCCCAGCTCTTGCCCCAGTTCCTGCCTTTCAATTCTCTCGGAAAGAATATCAGAAAAGGGAGAAGCTATAATTGAAACAACTAAAACAAAGGTCCAATTTAATAAGAAATAAAAGGCAATACTAAATAGCACAACAATAAAGTAATAGAGAAAAGAACCCCAGATCGAGTTTTGCAGTAAGCTATCAATATAGGAACGGCTCCAATCGGCTAACGGCCCCCATAAAAAGTAAGCTCCCACAAAATACAAAAGGATACCAAGAATTAGAGGAATGATCGTCAAAAGGATATTAAGACGGTTTTCGAAAATCCTTTTTTTACTTCGCCAAAAACTTTCAAACACAAGCTTCATTCTTATCCCCAAATTTCCTTTTCTTCTTTGAAAAAATGAATAAAATTTAATAATGAAGAACTTCTTTTATTCGACCCTTTTTATTTTGGCATTGATATCTTTTTTTCAGGCAGCATCTTTTGCCGGTTATTTTAACCATTACGTCATTGAATACGGCGATAACCTGCCAAAGATCATCTACAAACTATTTCCAGAGACGAGAAGCGATAAAGAACTTTATCAAAAATCTGAAAAAGACATTAAAGAGTGGAATCCGCAAATAGGAAATTGGGACTCGCTAATCCCTGGAGTTAAAATCTTTAGCGTTAAACCCATTTCTCCCTTTATTAATACATCTCTCCCAGTCAAAGATATGGTGAACTTTAAAAAAGAATTAAAAAAAGACACATCGAAATATCGTCCTCACATGCAACTTAGCTTGAAAGCCTATCAACAAGATATTCAATACAAATCTCCTGCAGGTAGTGTCGACCTTCAGCTTCAGTCCTTTCTCGCTCCCTATCTAGCATTCAGCTTCTATGACCATGTGGCAACTCACCCCCTTGAATTAGGAATCTCTCACCAAACAAGCAAATGGACCAGTGCTAAGCGCGACAATAAAACGCAAAGCAATGCCAAAGACGAAGCCTCTTTTGACCATCAAACCTCTCTTTACTGGGGGATTAGAAATTTAGGAAATTTTCTCCATCTACGCGTTCTTGCTCGGTATGACCAGTTCTCTTATCTGCAATACAATGCTGATGACATTTGGAAGTTTAAAATTTTGTCCACGGGAATCAGTGCCCCAATTTATTTCGATTGGAAGCTCAACCAAGTTCAGTTGGCCCCCTTCTATCTCAAAGAAATATCAAATGATAATGATAAAGTATTTGGAAAATTTATTTCGTACGGAATTACAGCGAAACTTCAATTACCTCCTTACGTACTTGAATGTGACTATCAGCGATCCTCACTTGAACAAGGTGAAGAAAAATTGGAGGAGACAAAGATATCATTTGCTTTTGGTGTATTTTTCTAAAAACTCAGTTAATAACTCATAACTGCGCTCTAAATTTCTTCCGAAAAAAATAAGACCATCTTGATGTCCTAGCATAGAAATAATGCCTTCATCTTTCGCTGCAGATAAATTTTTCAGTTCTTCTGCAAGCAATTGGCTGCCATACTCTGCTTCGCGCGTTGTAAACATCAAGTCCACCTCATGCTCTTCACTCTGCGAAGCAAGCCAGAGTGAGTGATTGTGGATATGGATGACAGCTCCCACATTAGCATTGCTATGATAAATAACGCCATGAGATATACTCTCACTAGAAGGAAGAATTGGCCCCTCAGAGCGAAGGCCCATTTGATCTAAATCGACCTCTAGGATTTTTACATAATGTGAGCCGTTCAAATCATGCAATTTTCCTGTTTGTGAACCCGTAATAAAGAATGTATTTCCCGCCTCTCGTTTGGAGATATTTCCAAATCCCACATTTAAAACGGGATCATGTCCAATGAGATTTTTGAGATTAAGTTTTTTGCGAAAGGACTCTAATTCAGCCAACAAATGCCAAGAAAAGGGATCAACCTCCCTATGGCCACTTGTATTGAACTTAATAACGCCTTCAATTTCCGATTTTGTCTGTGCCATTGAATTACAAACTATGCAGCATTTTTATCATACACAGCATTCATAATATCGAGATGAAAAGTCTCTTCGCGTTTGCGATCTTCCTTTTCCATACCCCAAATAAAATATTTTACCAAATCGGGATCAAATTGCTGTCCAGAGTATTTGTGAAGCTCATCAAATGCAATTTTATGCGAAAGCCCTTTGCGGTAAGAACGAGTGGAAGTCATCGCATCAAAGGTATCAGAAATAAGAACAATTCGAGAAAAAAATGGAATTTCATCCCCCTTAAGCCCATAGGGATAACCTCTCCCATCAAAGCGCTCATGGTGGTGTTTAGCCGCAATCGCAACATTTTCAAAAATAGAAAAACCTTCAAGAATTTCTGCCGATTTTTCTGGATGACTTTTCATAATCGGAATTTCTTCATTAGACAAAGGTCCTGGTTTGTTCAAAATAGCATCAGGGACACTAATTTTCCCAATATCATGGAAAATACCACTCATCTCCAATTGATAAAGTTCATCGAGAGAAAGTCCAAGCTCTCTTCCTGTAATCAATGAGTAATAAGCAACACGCATACTATGCCCAAAAGTATAGTGATCTTTCAGGTCTAAGGCTTTTAAAATACTTCGCGCTGCCATTTCACTAATTCTTTTTTTCTCATCTTTTAACTGCTCAATTGTCTTGATCAATAAAAGAAGTGAAAGAGGATTATTTGTTCCGGCCATTTGTAAAATATTGTTATCTGCCATAAGCTTCTCCTTAAGCATGTGCTAGATAACTTGTCGGCATGGTCGCAACTTTTTTAAAATTTAAATACCATTTGCAAAAGACTAGGTAATTTGTGAACATTAGATTATGAAACAGATTTTACTAATACATTTAGACAATAATACTAAGGAGTTAGCCCCTCGTTTAACCGAGTTAAAAACTCCGTTTTTAAACAAATTTCAGGTAGAGAGAATCAATTTAGAAGAATTTCATGAAGATGATTATTCAAATATTGCTACTATTGTTTTGCTTGCTGAAAAATTTAACAACGAAATTTTTCAAGATCCAAAGCTTAAGTCTCCACTTTTTCAAAACTTGCCTCTCGTCTTGGCCAGTTTAGAATACGATACAGAAGTAATGACAGAGATACTCCTGCACAAGCTCTCTAAGGCCCTTATCGTGGATTTAAAAATTGCACCAGCTTTAAAGTCCACTCTTGAATTTTTGGCATCGAGTGTAGATAAAACTCAACTTGAAAATTTGCAGCAATACATCTACTCGCTCAAAGAAGACATGGAACAGCAATTTGGAAAAATCAAAAGCCTTCATAACAAGCTTGTTCCCAAACGCTTTAGAGAATTCAAAAAAATTAAACTGTATTCTAAATACGGAGTTGGCCAAAGTGGAGGAAGTGAGTTCTTTGATATCTTAGAAAAAAACAATAAACTTCTTTGTTTTTTATCTTCTGCCGATTCCTATCTCAGTTCAGGACCAATTCTAGAGCACTTTAGCTTGCTCTCACAAATGAATTGGACAAACGAAGAAGTCTTGCGCACTGAAATGCTGAAGATCAATCAAAAAATTCATCAGCTCGACATTAAGAAAAACTCTTTTGAATTATTACTCCTCATCTTTGATCTTAATAGCTTGGAATACACCAGCTATAATTTTGGTCGATCTTGTTCTTTAACTAAAAGCTCTCTTTCGATTAACTCAAACAATTACCCCGTCGAGCCAGCCTTTTTTGAAACAACCAAAAAAGAGGGTCGCTTAGAAAAGAACGACAAAATAGTATTTCTTTCCCCGGGGTTCAAAAAAGGAAGTCAATCAGAACAAGAATTTGAAAATTTACTCAAATCAATTCAGCAAGACCTTTCTCTCGCTCCAAACGAATTGATCAGTGAAATTTTTTCCAAGCTCCCTACAAGTCAAATCGGATTTCTCAATACTGACTCCATTTCATTTATTATCGAGGTAACACAAGATGCAATTTATCAAATTTAGCTTACTAACAATCCTTCTTTCACTCTCTTTTCAAGCTTTCTCTGCATTTTACGACTCAGAGAATAATGTTGCCCGCTGCTTGAATGCCAATTTTAAAACAGAAGTTGCACATAAAGGCTCTCCCCTTGGACTTCTCGACTATAATTTGACGGTTGAGAAAAATGGCTGCCAAATTGAAATTTGGCACAAACAAATCCTCAAAAGCCAATGGAAAATTGATGTTTGTCGCTCACCAATTCATATCAAAAAAATTAATGGCGCAGTTGAAGTACTAAAAAGAGAAGGATCTTGCTTTGATGCCGGAGAAACAGCAACTCACTTGGCCAAAACCGATTTTTGCCAGAACTACTCCAAACTCATTAGTGCAGTACAAGACGACGGGTTAATTTTTGCAGAAGGCGAAAAAGAAGACTTCAATGCTGACCATGGCAAAATATTTTGCGCTTATTTTCTAATCATTCAGTATCTAAATTCAGGAAGAATCTATAGCCGCTACGAATACTCAGATCATCCTACTGCACAAGAACTTCCCTCGACGCCTGAGCAGGTGACTCCAGAACAAAAATAAAATAGTTTTTAAATAAAAAAGGGAGGCTAAAAGCCTCCCTTTTTTATTTATAATTTATATCTCTGATCAAAACGTATACATCACCAACATCATCAATTTAAAATATGAGCCCTCAACATCTGGTCCATAGTCTTGCTTAACATCAAAAGGATTATGGTATTGTCCCAAGACACCAACAACGACTCTGCGATTTAAACGCAGATCAACTCCGCCCCCAAGGTTATAGCCAAAAACAGCCTTTCCAATTGACTCTGTTGCTTCTCCATCCAACTGTCGCGTAATCTTTGGATAATAAAAACCAAGACCACCAACAACATAAGGAGCAAAAGAATCATATTGGAAAATCTTCCCTTTAATTCCAAAAGTACTTCCAAGAAGTTTTACTTTATCATCTCGAAATTTATGTTCTGACCAGTGCAGCCCTAACAGCAGATCAAAGGAATAACTTGCGCTGTAGGTATAAAGACCTTCTACTGTAATTTTGTTATCCCCATGCTCTTCAAAATCACCAAGTAAAAAGGTTTGGCCAATACCAATTCCAATAGAGTGAACATTGATCATGCCAGGAATAAGGCGATTCGGAGAAATAATAGGCGTAACTTCTTTTTCTTCTTGCTCCAATTTCTCTTTGGCATTTCTTTTCTTTGCCTGAGCGAGAGCTTCTCCTCCCACCAAAAAGGTCACAAGCAAACAAACCAATAATTGCATTAATGGTTTTTTCATAAAGAGTTCCTCCCCAACAACAATTGCGCATCCAGCGCTTATTCACAGGACACGATGTATACAGGCATGAACAGGAGCGCTTGCCTGCCCATCGGCATACCGTACATCCTGTACATAAAAAAAAGCCCCTTCGACAGAAGGGGCTTTTTTACTTTCTATCTTACTTTAAATTTAGTTCAAAGTATTAGAAGTTTCAAGATTGGAAGTGTTCTCAACCTGATTAAAAGGAGTGAATACTTCTTCTTGAGTTGCTTGAGTGGTTTCTGAACCAAAAGCAAGCTTGTTTTCCAAAGAGCGGATATAACCTGTTAAAGTTCCCTCTGTTGAACGGATCACTCTTTTAAGAAGATCTGTTTCTGAAGCGCCGACTGACTTTCTTTCTTGATCGAAAAGCAACTGAATCTGAGTCATATAAGTGATATCGTTTTTAGTTTTGTTATCAATTACCTGAATCTCATGCCCTTCTCTGATGATCTGAGCAATTTCTTCCAAAGTCACATAACAGCTCTGAAAAGTGTCGTACAATTTTCGGTTTTGATACCTTTTAATGATTCTTACATCTTTCATGAGACAACCCCTATTCTTAAGACTGACTCTCAAATAATTTTGAGAAATTCGTTTCCTTACTAACTCTTACTTTTTTAATAACTCGCAGCAACTTCTGCAAGCACCCACCTTCTACCTGATTTCCCCTATTACTGTCAACCCACATCGTCAAAAAAAAATATATTTTGTCCCATCATAATAAAAATTGAGTATTTTTTTCATGTTAGCCTCTTGCGTCATGAAATCCGAAAATAAAATAAGTTTATTTGGGCGCCTAAAGGGACGAGGGAAAAAGGGGCCATATCCATAATTTACTTAAAGCTTAAATCAAATATACCGACGAGGAGTTGAAGGCCCTTCTTAAATACTAAAGGAATAGTAATGAAATTTCAGCCCTCTATCATTATCACTACTCTACTCTTTCTCAGCATTGCCTGCTCGCATCTTTCGCAAGAAAAGAAAGAATTAGCGGCTCAAGAAACGACTCTAACGCCAGAACAATACTTGGCCCAATTGAGTACAGAGTTAGATAAAGCCCATAGCGAAGCCAAAAAGACAGGGGAAAAGTCAGTTCTATTTTTAGCTCGAGACCTTTATCTAAAAGGCTCTTATGCCGCTAGCCACGGTGATTTACAAACATCTTCTTTTCTCTTTAGCTACCTCCACAAAATTATGCCCCAAGATATGTTCCTGACTAAACGATATGCATTGGAATTAATTAAACTAGGAAAGTTTGAAGAAGCAGAAAAACCTTTGGCAGAAGTGTATAAAAAAGGGCCCAAAGATGAGCAGGTCGCTCTTTTAATGGCCGGAATTTATTCTACAAATGAACAAGCTCCAAGAGCGGAAAAAATATACGCTGACTTATTAAAGACGACAGACAATCGCGAAGAAGTCTGCATCTACTATGCAAGACTGCTCAGCTCTCAACAAAAAAACAAGAAAGCATTTAAAGTCCTCGATCAGTGTCAGAAAAAAGATTCTAAAAATGGAATCTATTCGTACTACAAAGGGAAAATTCGCCTCAGCCAAAATCAAGTTGAAAAAGCAATGATCCATTTCCAAAAATCATTGAAAATAGATCCTGTTTTTTACCAATCGGCCCTGGCCCTAGGAATCATTTACGAAGAGAAAGAAGAATGGCAAAAAAGTATTGATATCTATAAATCTTTTTTAAAGAAGAACCCTGAAAATACTTTTATCTTAGAGCGCTTGGTGACGACCTATTTTCTCACGCAAGACTTAACAGAAGTAACTCCCTACATTGAAAGACTGGTAGAGCTCAATGCTGGTGACCTCAATACCAAAATGAAATTAGGAATTCTCTATACTGAGAATAAAGAATACCAAAAAGCAATTGCCATATTCAAAGATATTTTGAAAGAGCTACCATCAGCTGATAAGGTTCGTTATTATCTGGGGGCCCTTTATCAAGAGCAAGGAAACTTTGAAGATGCGGTCAGTTCTTATCAATCAGTTCCTACAAGTAGCTCTCTTTATCCAGATGCGATCTTGCAACTTGCAAATATTTTCTCTGTTGAAGCGGCAAAAGATAAAAGTAAAGAATCAGCCTTTTTTCACTTTTTGGATGAACATCTAAATGGAAAAGAGCAGCCAGAGACTCTTCCCATTGTTCAACTTTCAATGGTCAAGGCGTCATTTCTAGATGAGAAAAATAGAAGCAGAGAAGCAATCTCGACCTTAGAAAACTTTAAGGGACACAAAGATTTCTCTGAATCACACAAGTACTACCTCGCTTCACTCTATGAAAAAGAGAAACGCTTTTCAGATAGCCAAGACCTATTGTGGGAAATTCTAAAGCAAAATCCTCAAAATGCTCATGCCTGGAATTTCTTGGGCTATTCAATGCTTGAACGCAATGAGGATCTCGAAAAGTCGTTAGAATACATCCAAAAAGCTGTTCAATTGGCACCTAAAGACGGATATATCAGAGATTCTCTTGGCTGGTTTTATTACAAAAGAGGCAACTATCAAAAGGCCCTAGAAGAGCTAGAAACGGCACGTAAATTGGTAAATGATGACCCAACTATCGCAACACATCTTGGAATTATTTATCATAAAATCAACCGCAATGATCAGGCTAAAAAATTCTTTCTTGAAGCTCTGAAGTATGGAGAAACAGAGACAGATAGAGACGAAATCTATCAACATCTCAAGACTCTAGAAAACATAAGACTTCCTGCATCGGAGCCTGTAAAATAAGAGAATGTTAAAAAACGCTCTTTTCTTATTATCGATCTGTTCATTTTTAGCGGCGTGCTCAAGCACACCGCTGAAAAAAGAAATGCATTCTCTTGAAGAAAAATTTCTAAAAAAACAGGAAAGCTCAGCAGAAATTCGCAAGGCACTTGCCCCACTTTGCCTTAATGGAATAGGGAAAGGTCGAATCATTTTTAGAGGCGGAGACCGCCTGCACTTCACTTTTGAAAGTAAACATTCAACTAAAGATGCCAAGCTACTGCTTTCTGTTGATATTCCCTTTCATGGTGAAGAATTACTTATTCTAAATTACGACCGCCAAGTCCGCCTGTCGGGAACAATTTCCAAACTACTGGAAGCACAACCACTTGCTCTTAAACAGAAAATAAAAACATTAGCGCAACTCTTTGCCACTATCTTAAAATTTCAAAAAGATTTAAAGGCCAATCCTCAAAAATGTTATGCACAACATAAAGTAGACAGAGATACCTTGGGCGGTCAATGTGGCAGTCAGCAATGGCGATTTTCGGATGAAAAGCTAACTCTAATCAACCAAAACTCCTTCGGCGAGCTGCAATTTTATGGCTCACAAAAAAATGATCTCTTCGAAATGCTCAATTTTAAAATGCAGTATCAAGATAATAAAAATAATTTTGAACTATCTCTACTCTTCCAAGAGTGCGAAAAATAAAATCAGCAATCCTTTTGGCGACCTATCTCTCTTCTTTTAAATAAGAACAATACCAATAAGACAATAAAGGGTGAAACCACAGGATTTAATAACCAGCTATTTTTGGCAATAAGCTGAGACCAAAAACAAAAACCAAAAGAGAGAGCAGACGATATAACGATAGGATATAATTCAAATGAAAATATAGATCGCCACTCAAATGCCGCGACAAAAATGGCCAACAAAATTCCTGACACCCAAGAAGCAGTTTGCAATCCCAAAAGATATAAACTATTGGATGACTGGGCCCAAAAAGCAACAATGAGTAAAAAGAGAAGCAATAAAAAAGAAGTGACAAACATACGAAAACGACTAACTCTCACTTTATTTAAAAGATCGATCCAAATACAAGAATTCAGCGCATTCAAAGTCGAATCAATAGTACTCATAGTCGCGGCCATAATGGCGATTAGAAAAAAAGAACTCAACCAAGCAGGGAAAAATTCAGCAATAAAAAACATAAAAACGCGATCAGGTGACTGGCTAAAATTTTGCTGCATCAACTGCGCAAATCCCGCCAACAAACTACCAATACTCAAAAAGAGAAGACCAACCCCAAGAGAAATAAAGGCTGAAACAACAATCGCTTTTTGTGATTCTTTCCGACTCGTTCCAGCAAAAATTCGCTGGGCCATATCTTGATCGGCCCAATGAGTTGATAGATCAAAGAAAAATCCACCAATCAATCCAAGAGTAAAATCGACAGAATTTAAATTGCCCCAAATATCACTCCCGCCCAACTGCCATAAACTGGTCCAAGAACGACCTGATAAATGTGGAATATAAAAGTGTGCCAAGATACCTGCAATAACAAAAATAAAAAACTGTAAGACATCGGTTTTAACGACAGTTCGAAAGCCCCCCAATTGAGTGTAGGCGAAAGTCGCGAGCAAAATGAGCGCAAGTGATGAAAATAAAGAAATTTCCCAAAGCTGAGAAAGCAACAAAGCTCCCGCCAGCAACTTGACTCCAACGGAAAAAATTTTAAAAACAGCAAAAAGAATGACAAGTGCTTTTTTAGAATGCTCATTGTCGTGAGCAAAGGCAGTTTTAAAAATACTCAACTCTTTTCCATAAATATGCTTCACTAAAAATAAAGCAATAAAAATGCGCGCCCCAACGGCCCCTAAATACATCGACACAATTGAGTACTGCTGCCCAAGGCCGAGGCTGGGTAAGCTGAGCAAAGTTAATGCAGAAACCTCTGTTGCGACTATAGATAGAGACAAAGGCAAAAAAGAAAATCCCCTCTCGCCCAAAAACTCAGATTTGACTATATTCCTTAAGCCTCCTCTTTTTTCCCAAAAAAGAAGCACGGCCAATAGGGCCAAGTAGCTGAAAACATAAAGCATTTCATTCATAGAACCTTCATCGTTGCTGACTGCATTTCTCTAAGAGGTTTTAGGGTAAAACCCTAATAAAATCAAGCTATTTAGCCGATAAGAACATGGAGGAGGTAGTATTTTGAGCGAAGAAATGCAATCGACCTTAGAGGGTCTTGACTCCATTTCTCTTGATGAACTCGCGCAGTATATTCTAGCGCCGGGGCCGATTTATCTTTTCTTACCAAAAAACAAAACAAAAATTCTTCTTTTTCAAACTGGCCAATTTATTGAACAACAAAAAATTGAAGACCTCAAAGCAAAAGACATTTGGAATTTGTACTATCGCCAAGAAATTAATACTTCACTAATTTCTCAAGGCAAGGAACTCATTGCGGCAATCCATCAAGCACGTCTTGAAAGTGAAAAAATAAAGGCTAAAGATCATTTTATCTTTTGGATTCAAGAACATTTTTTAAACCAAACCAGTAATACCAGCAATCTGGACTTTTTACAAATCATGCTCTCCTTTAACACGCTGCCACTATCAGTAATACAACATGTGCAAAATAAATCTCTTTTATTATTTCAACGCAATATGCTGGCAGCAAGCTTAGCCTGCCTCTTTAGTCTCAAAGTAAATCTCTTAGATCAAAGTCATTTGCAAAAAATATTTTCGCTAAGTTTTTGTTTTGAATTTAATTACTGGGATTCCACCAATGACTTCAAACTCTTAACTCAACTCGAAAATAGACGTCTATCAGGGCTTCCTTCTCCCAGCTTACGGCCCAAGCCAAATGAACAAATCTATAAGATGTTGAAGCTTGATCAACTAGAAATCCAACTGCGTCAATTACTAAAAGTACACCAACATTATGAACATTTTCATCAGTTCTCTCTTTTGGAAAAGATCATTAGCGCGGCCCATACCCTAGTCCCTTATGGCTACATTAATCTTCACAAAAGCTCCCTCGCCATGTTGAAGCAAATGGCAAATTTACAACACATGCAAAACCCTCTAAAGAGCTTTCTCAAAGATTTAATGGAAGACTGGGGAGGAAGCGCTGGCGAATCAGTTACTGATGAAAAACGAGAGGCTGCATAGCCATGGAAAAAAGAGAAAAAAAACTCATCGTCATTTCAGAACAACTTCCTCCAGAAGTCAAAGACCTCGTTTTGAATTTCAATATTAATCCCATTTCAGAAAAAGAAATGAAAAATAGTCAGGACAGTGATTATCTTTTCATCGATCCCATAACCCATCCAATCGATGCCATTGATTTGCAATATCAGACCAATCAAAATGCAATTTCAGTCCTTCAAAATTTTGCGACAGATGATCCACGACATTTTTTAAATCATAATGGAAAACTCGCAGTCGATTCTGCTTTCTGGACTCACCCTCTTTCTAAAAATTTTTTGCAGCGTTTTTTTCATCATGACATTAGCACCAGTCTTACCGAAACCTTTGGCAAAAAATTGCAGCTATATCAGCAACACTTTCTAAGTTCTCCTCTTCAATTAGGTCATTATAGTGACCTCGTAGCGACAGAAGCAACTATTGCTCAAAGAGAAGTTCCTAACATCCGTCTCTTTTTTCATGCCGTTGCGCACTACTTTTTGGCACTTGAGGAACTTGGTATCGCAAGCTTCCCACTAGAAATGAGTTATGGCACATCGAATGAAGGTTTTGTTATTCAATTTTTAGGGGCAATTGGGAATTTCAAAACAGAACACCTACTCGACTTTTTATCAAAAGAACAGGAAGTTCCTCGCTTTAATAAGTTACTACTGCAAGCATTTGAGAGCACTCCCTTTCTTGATATTTCGCTTATTCAGGAAGCTGGCAAACTTCTCATCTCGGGTCTGTGGCCAGATCAGACGGTTAGAAAATTTCTTTCAGGCTCTTCTATTATCTTTAATCAAATCCACACCGCGGCTCAAAGAGAAACCCTAGATGAAAGAGAGTTTCGCCTCCACAAAGGCAGTGCTTCCGAAGAAGTACTAGACTACAGAGCATTTAGAAAATCATTTCCTGAAATAGAGGAAAGTCTGGGGCTACTAATCCAGAATCGACTTGAAAACAATGTTTCCTCTGAATATATACATCACCTCGCGCAAGAGATTCAGGACCAAGTTGATCTAGGAAAACTAAATATTGCAGCCCCTTCAGACTTAAATGATAGCCTGCTGGAAACAATTGGAGACCCTGAGGAAAACAAGAAACTTTCAACTGCAGACAAAAAAGAAATATGGCAACGGATCAAAACGCCTGCATTTATGCGCATTCTTGATGATAAGCTAAAACTTTTTGAAAGTGAAAAATACTTAGACAATAAGAAAGATGATTTCCTTAAGCTCCATGAAGACATTCTTATCAAAAAGCTACAACTAAACCCCGTCGCACGCGAGCATATTCTCATTAAAGGTCACGGGGAAGGCAACCAAGATAACAGTCGTATCATCATCACAGGATGTACCGAACAAATAAGAACGGAAATAACACGCGTGAGTTCATTACTCCCTACCGCGCTAAAAGATTCTCGAACTCGAATTTGTTCCAATTTAAAGGATATTAAACTAGAAGGACAGACTCACTTTGAACACCTATTGCACGAGTCTTTGCCTGAAGCCATTCGTATGTTTTTCGGCAAAAACCTTGAAGAAGAGCGTTTTAAAATCGAAACAAGAGAGCGCCCTGAACTCAGCTTAATGGAGCAGCACCAAGTACTAGAAAAAAATTACCAAGAACTTCTCAACCGTCTGAAACGGATGGATGATTACAACAATATCGGCGACAACGAATTAAAGAAAGAACTTATTGATCTCAATAAAGAAAATGAAAAACTTTCGCATCTCATTCATGGCAAAGACATGATAATCCAGAAGGCGAAAGACGGATTGCAAAATGCTACAAAAAACAAAGAACTCGAGCTAAAGGAGATGCAACGTCGCATTGATAAACTTTCACAGTTGGCCAACAATAAAGAAGCAACAATAGAAATCAATAAACTCACTCAAGAAAATAAGCAACTCAAAAAAAGTCTTGAGACAACAAGACAGCGGATGAGCGAAGTCTCAGGCAAACTAGATAGCTTACAACGTGAATCGGGGGGAATAAGTCCCGCGACAAAAGTAGAGGCTAATAATGGTGGCGATATGCAAATGCTCCAAGCCACAAACAGGAAACTAGAGTTTGAGAACAAAAAATTAGAAAGTGATCTCAAAGAAAAAGATGAAACCATCAATAATATTAAACTGCAAAATGAAAGCTACTTAACCAAACTGCATGATGCCTTAGAGCAGATAAAAGAAAAAGAAAACGAAATCAAAATGCTGGCCAATGAGAAAGGTTTTGAAGTTCCTTCTGAAACGAAAAAGGGAAATGTAGAACTACTTGAACAAGAACTCGTATCGGCCAATAAGCAGATCGCGGAGCTGAGGACCCGTCTAGTTGAAAATGAGCAAAAAGAAGACGGAGATAGTAAGCAAAAGAAAGCAGAAGAAAATAGAGAACTATACCAACTCAAAGTTGAAGTCTTAGATCGCAAAAAACAGGTCAGTGAGGCACAGACCAAACTCCAACTCGCGGAAGGGAAAATTACAACACTGGCCATGCAGCTTCAAGCTGCGGAAAAAAAGCTCAAACAAATGGGCGGAAAACCTGGAAGCTCGAGCGATGCCGGTTTGAGCGCTGCAGCAAAACAAAAAATACAGGGACTTGAACGCAGTGTGGCAAACCAAGCCGCGGAACTCAAAAAGGCGCATGACTCGGCAACAAAAGCAAAGCAACAAGTTCTCAAACTGCAAACTGAACTCAATGCCCTGAAAAATAGTGGAAAAAAATAAAAAAATGATTGTCACTTTTAAGGAATAAGGTTAAATTTCTTTCATTCCAAATTGCCCGGATGGTGGAATTGGTAGACACGCTAGGCTTAGAACCTAGTGCTTATGGCGTGGGGGTTCAAGTCCCTCTCCGGGCACCAAAAAAAGCTTTCTTTTTATAAGAAGGCTTTTTTTTTGCTCTTCTTCCCCCCTTCTTTTATGATGAACTCTACTTTTAATCCATAACAAGGATCTGTTATGAATTTTGTCGCAAGCAAAAAACGTATCGTTATTAAAATTGGTTCGGCAGTCCTCTCCAAAGCGAATGGAGAAATTAATGAAAAAAAAATTTTCTCGTTAGTAAGTCTTTGTGAGCAATTAAAAAATCTAGATAAAGAGATTATCTTAGTCAGCTCTGGCGCCGTGGCGCTGGGAAGAAAGGTTCTTGATCTCCCTCGCCCTCTGGACACTCTTGCCAAGCAAGCCTGTGCATCTATTGGGCAAGCATTACTCATGGAAAGATATCGTCGTCTCTTTAAATCAGTCGAAATTAATTGTGCCCAAGTGCTCGTTACTCATCGTGACTTTTCAGAGCGCCAGAGCTACCTCAGTTTAGAAAAAGTCTTTAGTAAACTACTGAGCTTAAATGTCATCCCTATTGTTAATGAAAACGACGTAGTCTCAGCACAGGAGCTCTCTCCTTTTCCTCATTCTAAAAGTTTTGGTGACAATGACAGGCTCTCGGCGCTCGTCGCAGGAAAGCTCAACGCCGATTTACTGATTATGTTTTCCAATGTGGACGGTGTTTTTACCGCCAATCCCCAGCACGATCCTGATGCCAAACTGGTGCAACAAATCGACAACTTTAAAGACCTCTCTCACATCAAAACCCAAAGCTCCAGCCAAGAAGGACGTGGTGGCATGTCTTCTAAGCTGGAAGCAGCTCGCATTGCCTCCATCTGTGGAGTAGACACTCTTATTACCTCAGGACTCAATGACCACAACTTCTTCAACATTCTTCAGGCAGAAGAAAAAGAACTTCCCGGAACTCTAATAAAAGCACAAACTCTTATTTCCGAAAGAAAACAATGGATAGCCCTTGCATCGGGACATCAAGGAGTTGTCATTATCAACCAAGGCGCTGAAAAAGCATTAATGGAGAAGGGTGCGAGTTTACTCTCCATTGGGGCCTTGGAAATTCAAGGCGAATTTTCAACAAAAGATGTGATTAGCATTCAAAACGAGCAAGGCAAAGAAATAGGTAGAGGCTTGCCCGAAAATAATTCACAAGAACTGCAAAGCAAAATAGGACAAGTTGGCCAAATGATCATTCATCGCAATAATCTTGTATTATTTGAAAGGATTGAATTATGAACAAGCTCGCTGAGACACTCGCTGAAACACTCGCTGCAATCAAGCAAAATACCATACAACTTTTGACTTTGTCCGCAGCTCAAAGAACTACAGTTTTACAAAGATTTGCAGCTCTCATACTAGAAAAGCAAGATGATCTCCTCTCTGCGAACACACAAGATCTGCAAAATGCACAAGGCAAAATTTCAGCATCACTTCATAGTCGCCTTCAACTGACAAAATCCAAACTAGAAGAAATAACCAGTGGTATTCTACATATTGCCAAACTTGAGGACCTCTTAGGAAAGACTCAAAAAAAGACATTACTTGATGATGACCTCGAATTAGAAAAAATCTCAACGCCAATTGGTGTGATCGCCATCATTTTTGAGGCTCGCCCCGATGTTATTCCTCAAGTACTCAGCTTGCTCCTCAAAACAGGCAATGCTGCTCTTTTAAAAGGTGGCAAAGAAGCGCAACACACCAATCTCGCGTTTATGGAAATTGTTCATCAAATCAATGAAGAGTTCTCCTTTTTGCCTCCCAACTGGGCCACTCTTATATCAGGAAGAGACGAAGTTCATGAGCTGCTTAAATTCCCCCAGTACATTGACCTCATCATCCCAAGAGGAAGTAATCAATTAGTACAATTCATTATGGAAAACACACAAATACCAGTGCTAGGACATGCTGATGGTGTTTGCCATATTTATCTCGACGAAGCACTGGACACAAACAAGGCTTTAGAAATTGTGATTGATTCCAAAACTCAATATCCCTCAGCCTGTAATGCGCTTGAAACTATTCTTTTCAATGAAAATCTTGATGTCCAATTTGAAAAACAATTATTAGAAAAGCTGAAAAACAATCAGATTAAAATCAATTTCCCAACATCTTCCGAAAACTTTCATCAAGAATTTTCAGCGCTAGAACTAAATATCGTCAAAGTCAAAAATCTCGATGCAGCCATTAAGCACATTAATGAGTTTGGCTCTCACCACACAGATTGCATAATCAGTAAACGAGACGATAATATTTCTCGTTTTCTACAAGAAGTGGATTCGGCCAATGTATTTGTCAATTGCTCAACTCGCTTTGCCGACGGATTTCGTTTTGGCCTAGGAGCAGAAGTAGGCATTAGCACCAATAAAATTCACGCCAGAGGACCAGTGGGCTTAGAGGGATTGCTTAGCTACAAATATCTTCTGCGAGGAAGTGGCCAAATTGTGGCCTCCTACACGGGAAAAAATCGCAGACCATTTATTCACAAGGACATGGCATGAGTCAATTTGATTTTAACACCATCATCCCGCGCCAAAACACCAATTCTTTAAAGTGGGACTATACAGAGAAGATGCTGGGAGGAAAAGATCTTCTCCCTCTCTGGGTTGCTGACATGGATTTTGCATCTCCCCCCTGTGTCACTGAGGCTCTCCAGCGCAAGATATCTCATGGGATTTATGGCTATAACTTCACCCCTCCTGCATTTTTTTCTTCATTCATTCAATGGCAGAAAACAAGAAAAAACATAGACATCAAGGAAAATGAAATTATTCCCATTACAGGAGCAGTCACTGCTCTTTCATTGCTGCTTCAACACTCTTTTGAAGTGGGTGATGAAATCATTTGTTTTACTCCTGTCTACCCCCCATTTCTTTCTGCGATAAAAGAAAACAATAGAGAGCTAAAAATTTGTCCACTCAAGAGAGATAATGACGGGAAATATTTCTTTGATTTTGAAAATTTTGAAAAAATTATTACGCATAAAACAAAGGCAATCATTCTCTGCAATCCTCACAACCCCGTGGGAAGATGCTTTACTCAGGAAGAACTTGAGCAGCTAGGAATAATTGCACAACGCCATAATCTGGTAGTGATTTCCGATGAAGTTCATTCTGACTTGGTCTATTCCAAGCATCAATTTCGTAGTTTCTTACAAGTCAAAAGCTTTGATCATCAAAATAGCTATGTCATTATGGGTCCAGGCAAAACCTTCAACCTATCTGGCCTGGCAACTGCCATGCTCATTTGCCCCAACCCCAAATATAAAGATTTCTTTCAGAAGATTCTTTATCGCCATGCTCTTTATGGCCCTAAAAGTTTTGGCATTGCAGCCTCTATTGCGGCTTACGACCAAGGTGGGCACTGGCTTGATGAGCTTCTCCTGTATCTTGAACACAATATTGATTTAATCCAAAAAGAATTGTCCCCTCAAATTTCTTTTAGAGCACCAGAAGCGACCTATCTCGCCTGGCTAAATTTCTCTTCTCTTGGGCTCTCTGAAAAAGAATTGAATGAGGTCATTAAAGAAAAAGCAAAACTAGGACTTAACCCAGGTTTTACTTTTGGAGTCGGCGGAGAACAACATATGCGTCTTAACTTTGCGTGTCCTCGTCCCATATTAGAAGACGCAATTCAGCGCCTAAACAAGATCTTTTAAGACATTACTGAGTTTTTCTGGACCAAAGCGCACAGGATCATCCACAGGTATTCCAAGATACTGCTCATAACGAAGAATTATGTCACGAGCTGCCTGTTCGTTCATAAACTTAGTATTCAAAGCAAGTCCCACGACCGGCGCCTGCTGAAAAGGCTCCATCAATTTGCCATAAATATCAAAATAAAGTTTTAGATCAGGAATATCAAACTGAGTATGAGAAATTTTTGTGCGGTCTGGTTGATGGCAAAAAAGCAAATAGTGAGGCATCACCCCATGCAAAAGACCAATACTTGCTCCCGAGTATGAAGGATGAATTATACTTCCCTGCCCTTCAACTAAAACGAGATCACAGGTCTGTGACGCTTTTACTTCTTGCTCTATTGCTCCCGCAACAAAATCAGAAACGAGTGCATCAATGCAAACTCCTCTCCCTTCAATCATCATACCTGTTTGTCCAGTCGGTATAAAATCAACCCGAATAGTCTTACGCAATTCGCTGGTTAATGCCAATAGGCTCGTCATTTTTCCAGTATTACAATCAGTACCTACACTCAAAACACGCACTGGTTTTTTTCGATCAATTAAATCACCATGGCCAATGGGGTAATTGCGATCCGTCTTGCGGTACTCAATAAGCTTACCTTTGCTGGTTTTAATGGTCTCTTGCAATTCGTCCAAATCCGAAATGAAATAATGAAGACCATTAACGACGTTCATATTAAGCTCAAGAGCTTTTCTAATATAGGGAATCCATTCTGGTAATATTCCTCCCCCTCGTGTCGACACGCCGATTAAGAGAGTTTGAGCACCTTGCGCATGAGCATCCTCAACGTCCTTCAAAAAAGGAACTTGAGAATTGAGGTTTACCACATCACAAACTTTCTTTCCTAAATAACGAGAATCAATAACACCGACAATTAATTCCTGCTTAGAAAAACGCAATGGCCCCAAAGAACTCTTGGAGCTCTCCTCAAATTGCTTTTCTGCAAAAATAACAAACTTTTCATTCTGCCAGTGATAGAAAGTTCTCATCTTTATCTCCTCATCTTGAATCTTCAATCAAATTTCAGCCATTCCGATTGAACAGATTATTTTTAGTGATAAGGATCGTAGCTACCGCCACCAATTCCAGGATATGGCTCACCGGAAGAATATCCTCCTCCAAAGTCTCCACTAGAATGCGAATCTGGGCCAGAATCATTATCGATTGGACGCCCCGAGAACTCAGGCTGATATTCGGGATGGTAGAATCCGCCAGGACCATAATCTGCTCGATAAGGATCACTTAAATCCAAAGACCATGATTGCCTCTGATTTTCATCAGAAAGATTGCGATCATATTCAAAATACTTATTTTCTCGACAAAAAGTCCCAAGATCGCGCCATTCATCCCATTGAGTGCTTCGCCAAGCCAATCCCCTTTTCATGCGCGAGACACATAGAAAGGCCCTTTTTTCTCCACTCTCTTTATTCTGAGCAATAGCCTGAAAGCGAATCTCTCTAGCCTCAATACTTTTGCTGTCATTCATGCACTGTAAGGTTACATAGGCTCCAAAAGGCTTTTCAGCCAATTCCATCCTAATATCACCATAATAAGTGCGCCAGGTGGCCACATAATTCAAATATTCAGAAGTAACAGTATTAGACTTTAATGGAACAAGTAACTTACGACATTTCATTTGAGCATGGGCCGCAGGCAAGGCAGTCAAAAGAGCAAAAGCACAAAAAGTGACTATTTTTTTCATAATTCCTCCAAAAGTTTGGACGCTTTGTACCGAATTTGTTACTCATCGCCAAGAGAACCTTGAACATTTTTCACGGAGTATCGCTTTGATTTTAGATATCAGCATTGTCATTTTCTATTTTATCACTATTTTAGTCGTCGCTTACCTCAAGTCCCATGATGAAAAAGACACCAAAGAGTTCGTTGTGGGTAACCGCCAAATACCTTGGTTTGCAGTACTATGCTCTATTGTCGCCACCGAAATCAGTGCCGCTACCTTTATTGGACTTCCGGCCGTTGGTTATCAGGAAAATATGAATTATCTACAATTTTTCATAGGATCCTTTTTGGCCCGTTTTGCCATTGGCTTCATTTTTATTACGGCCTATTACAAATTTGATGCTCTTACAGTCTATGACTACCTCAAAAAAAGATTTGGAGAGCAAACACGAGTTACCGCCACCCTATTTTTTCTCGTCACTCGGATTTTAGCT
>QKCN01000060.1 GCA_003245675.1 Bacteriovoracaceae bacterium
TTTTGAAATTCTTCGTGCTTGTTGGCCATATCTTCTAACTCGGTAGGGCAAACAAAAGTAAAGTCTGCGGGGTAAAAGAATAATACAGACCATTTTCCGAGTAGGTTTTCATGTGTAATCGTTTTGAAATCTTCTTTGTGATAAGCTTGTGCCTTAAAAGTCGGTAATTGTTTGTTAATTAAATTCATGTGCATCTCCTTAAAATAATGAGTCAGTGTTGAGACAGTGTTTGTCTTTCTGGAGACACTTTACGGCTTCGTTCGATATTAATCCAATATCGAATTTCGATGGGGCAATAGTTTTAAACTATTAAATAATGGGAACGATTTCGATGTTTTTTTTCTTGAGCGATTTAAATTGCGAGGGAAGTTCTTCTAAAATACTTGTCTCTAATGCGGAGATAATTTTCTCTTTGTAAAAACTTCTGCCATGAACAATGCTTACTTCCCTTGTGGGTATTGTTCCTCTAAATTTGCGAACATGATTATCCACTTCTTGCGCTGGCATTTCGAGGGTCGCCAATTCGGGTAGCAACGTAAAACCTGCATTTTTGCGAACAAGATTTTTTAAGGTTTCTAGGCTGCCGCTCGCAAACTCAATATTTGAGAAGGTGCGATTCTTTTTACGGCGAGCACATACTTTTAGGACCTGCTCTCTAAAACAATGACCTTCTTCGAGAAGCCAAAGTCCCTCTTGGACAAGGTCTGTTTCCTTTATTGATTTTTTATTGGCAAATTCATGCTCGGAAGATGAATAGACGCAAAAAGGCTCAAAAAACAAGTGACGTTCGATAATGTGATCATTTTCAAGAGGGGTGACTAGGATGCCAGCATCTAAAGAGTCGCTATCTAGTAGATTGATGATATCTTCGGTCTTGTGCTCATTAATTTTCAAATGAACTTGAGGATAGTTTTCATGAAAGTTTTTAATAAAAAGTGGAATAATGGAAGAGGCGAGGGTTGGGATGATTCCGAGGCGAAACTCCCCTTTGACTTCTTTTTGGGCATTGGAGGCAATGGCCTCTAGTTTTTTATATTCGCGAATGACGATACGAGCTTGCTGGAGAATTTCTTGACCTTCCTCAGTGGTCAGAATTGGCTTTTTGGTGCGATCAAAGATAATGACTTGCAATTCATCCTCTAGTTTTTGGATTTGGGCAGAAAGGGAAGGCTGAGAGACATAGCATTGTTTTGCTGCATTTCCAAAATGACCCGTTTTTTCCACCGCAAGGATGTATTCCAATTGAGTTAGGCTTGGCATTCTTTGTCCTCCAAATAAAAAAAGCCTGAAGCGATGCTTCAGGCTATATATTACCCTCCTTTTAAATTGTTAGGCAATGAGGCTGTTGAGCATCCAAGCTGTTTTTTCGTGATACTCAATACGTGCTCCTAAAAGACTATTCGTCCCCTCATCGTTTGCGTTTTCAAGCTTGGGGAGGATTGATTTGGCCGTACGCACGACTTGTTCGTGATCATGCAGTAGCTGGGCAATCATTTCGCGATCACTTGTATCTATTCTGGCATCGTCTTTAACCCCACTTAGCTTAGAGAATTCTTCATAAGAGCCAGGAGCCTTTTCTCCCATAACTCGAATTCTTTCGGCTATTTCATCAACAGCTAGGGCCAGCGCATTGTACTGTTCTTCAAACATTACGTGATATACTTGAAAGAAAGGGCCAGTGACATTCCAGTGATATTTGTGGGTTTTAAGGTAGAGAGTATAAGTTTCTGCCAGAAGTTGAGATAGTCCCTTTCCTATTTCTTGTTGCTTTTGTTCTGTAATTCCAATGTTTAGTTTCATAAAATCTCCCATGTTTTTATTTTGGTGAGATTAAGATAACAGAATGCCGTTTGGGGATCTAATATCAGAGTTGTATTCTTCGATAGGAAAAAGCTATCGTTGCTAACTTGTGATTTTTTGGAGTTTTCTGATCCCTTTGCGGTTAAAAACAACACGAAATTTTTGATAATTGCTTTGGTTCGCCACTGTATGCCGAACCACTATGTTCATGTGATAGAAGCGTTCAATTCTTGTAGGAATAAGAATTCTATTTTCTAGGATTAATTCATCAATATGAGGCGCATCCATTTTTGTTATAAAGTGAGATATGTCGAGTCGTAAAATGTCTTTAATGCCATTGGTGAGAGATTGATCATAGATATGCCAGAAGCGTTTTCCTTTTAATTCGACTTTCTTTTTGTAGTTGATGATGTTTTCTTTGGGGCGAATGTTTCTAAATTCCTCTCCCGATTGGAGATAACGTGTCTTTCGGATATTTGATGGCAATTCTTTCTCATTGATGTAGAGAAATCGTTCTTTGACTTCTCCAATCACTTTTCCATCACGAGATCGAATTTGAGTTTTGCGATCAGCGGTAAGATTGGTGATTTTATTGATGAAAATTGCTTTGAGTATTTCTTTGATGCGGTCTTTTCCCATATAGCCAATGACTAGGGCCATAAAAAATGGGAGGCTGTAATTGCCATAAGTACTTTGAAAGTGGAAAGCTATAACGGTTGCAAAAACCATGGATATTCCTGCGGCCATTGAAAATAAGAAGTGAGCTAGCCATGGATTTTTTAGTCTGGTGTTAAGAGTTAGATAAAAAATACTCCAAATGTTTTTTTTGAGGATGATCTTGTTGCGATAAATGTATTCTTCATTGATTTCTTTAGTATGGGATGGTTGGAGGTACTTTTTTTCTTGGCAATAAATTTGCTCTTTTTCGAGGAAGGCTAAAATCGGTTCTTCAAGAGTTGTGTTAATCTTGTTTTTTGCCCTGCTTAAAAGTTTGAGTAATTGTCTTCTCGTCAAAAAACAGGTGTATTCATCAACAAATGAAAACCGTGACTTACTTTCTTCTTGAGTCATTTCTTTTTGCAGCTCTCGAAAGTCTTTGAGGATCTCTTGCAGTTGTTCCAGTAAGGGAAGAACAGACTCTTCAATCTTATCTTGTTTTATGAGTTTTCTTATATTACTCGCAAGGAGTTTTTCAAATGAACAGCAAAATAGATAAAGACTATGCTCAAAATGTTCAATCGTCAGAGCATTTGTCTCCATCTGTAGTTGCGTTAGGTTGAATTTTATCTTCTCGATATAGGCTTTGTGCTTTTGAGGGTGATCAATGAGGGTAATAGGTGATTTAAGGCGAATATAGTTTTTGACTTCCTTATAAAAGTCACAGGAGGAATAAGTCGTTTCGTTGATATTCAGGGTTTTGGGGAGGAAAATAAAAGTATCAATTTGGTAGCTCTTATTGCGTGAATTTTTGGGGGGAGAAAAGGATTGATTGATTTCCAGTTGAAACTTATTTTGAGCTTTAATTGAGTTTTCTAGCAATTTTTTTCTCCTGAGCAAATCTTTATTGTACTTTAGCAAAAGTATTCGACTTTCTCATGTCTTTTTTGGGGGGAGTGTTGTTTAATATTAAATCCTCTTTGAGGAGGAATCTTGATGAGGAAGTATGCATGAATGTTTTAGCGAAGATGATCTGCCTTAAAAATGGATTGGAGCTTTCTTTAAGGTCTCCAACAAGTAATGACGCTCAATTATTGCTCGATCATATACGAAATGTCTTTAGGACATCTTATCGCAATATGAATCAAGCTCAACATCATTGGGATAACTTTCCCGTGGAAAAAGAGCGAGAGATTCTTGCCAACATTTTGCAGGATGAAGGTCAATTTATGATTTCTGCTTTCTTAGGTGAGCGTATTGTTGGAAATATTGCTTGTATGTCGGCCGGGCGTGGTTTTCAGGAGGCTAATGCATCCGTTGCTATGGGGGTTGAAGCGGAGTTTCATGGCATGGGGCTTGGGACAGAGTTATTGAACTATGTTTTTGAGATTGCAAAATCGTTGAAATATCATCGCCTACAACTGACGGTTCGTACTTTTAATAATGCGGGAATTGCTCTTTATGAAAAAATGGGATTTCGCCGGGTTGGGGAATTAGAAGAAATTGCTTTTATTGAAGGGCAATACTTTAATGAATATATGTACGAGAAAATTCTATAGTCGACGTCTGCTTTTTACCAATGCGAATGAATCGAAGTTTGTTTTCCTTTGAGTGATTCCCATGCTGAGATATTGTAAATTTCATCGATCAAGATTTCGTCATTAATCACAGAAAAATAGTCTTGGATGAATAGTGATTCTGATTCCGTCAGAGCCTGATAAGCTCCTCGACTTTCAGCCTGCCACCCATAGCCCCAGCGAAAATTGCTTGGAATGTATGCACTTCCTCCTGCTCGTACACCAAAATACATTGCCTTTGCCAGTGCGGGACGATTTGTTGTTTCAGCGACACATTTGGCGAGCTTCAGGTCTGCCTTTAATTTGTCATCCTCAGTTCCGCCTGCCCAGTATGCTTTGTCGTGCTGTAAGCAGCAAGAGAGCCATTTGGTTTCTTTTTCTTTTTTATCTTTGATATGAGGGTAACCATCGGGGAACCAACTGCATCCGTCAGATGTGAATTCTTGAAGTCCTGGCAAATTATCTAAAGGGCTGGCTTGAAGAGCACCTAGACTGAGCATAAATATGAGAGACAATAATATCGTTTTCATTGTACTGAGCTCACTGTTATTCGGATAGTCTTTTGAGATATGTACTCAAGGCTTCGCTGGATTCCTCGAGGCTCCATTGCATCATTTCCTCTAATTGGTAGTTCTTGTTGAGCTCAATAACAGCCTCTAGGCCTAGGCAATAGCCTAGACGTGTCGCCGGTATTTGGGGCGTTGTTTTGAAAGAAATTTTAAACCACTGTTTATAAGTTTGCATGATGTCGGGGTTTTCAAGATCTGCCAGAAAGGCCTTCGCAAAGCTGGGAAGATATTCTTCTTGGCAGTATTTTGCCACGACTTTATCCATGAGGATTTTTCCTTTTGCTTTGTCGGGATTCATCTGCCAACTAATAGCTTGAGCTAGTCCTTCTTTCCAAAGAGGAAAGAGAAGGGTCCCAGTTAATGGATTTTCATAAGAGTAGTCTGCAAGGCTTAGATGAATTGCATGACCTAGTTCATGGGAAAGTAAAACTTGAACATCATCTTCAATAATCATGCCCGGGATGATTTCAATGGCAGCTTTATTGGCCGCTAAAAAATCCATGCCCAGCATAACCATCTTTCTTCCATTTTTAAAAGACCACATCTTTCCGTTGAAGCTCTTGTGGGACGGCATGGCAATTATTTCAACTTGCGCTAGATCAACTTGGGGATAGAGTTTGGAGAATTTATCTAATAAAGGAGGAATATTTTCTTCAAAATCATTAAATTGCGCGAGAATGATATCTTGATGGGTAAAATAGAAGGGGAAAGCAGCAGCGAGACTGTTATTTCTTTGTTCAGTTCCTTCCCATCC
Organism: Bacteriovoracaceae bacterium; assembly: GCA_003245675.1. GTDB lineage: Bacteria > Bdellovibrionota > Bacteriovoracia > Bacteriovoracales > Bacteriovoracaceae > SZUA-425. The sequence goes on from QKCN01000060.1 coordinate 5,358, forward strand.
AAAAGTATCAATAAATACCTGTGCATCTTGCGAGTCAAATATTCGTTGCCATATTTCTTTTTGATCTTCAAAAGGAAGGTCGTGAGCTTCGCTTAGAAATTTAATAAATTCCTGTTTGTAGCTTTTTATAGAAAAGTTATTTCCAGCAAAAGCTAAACTTGAAAATAGAAATAGGAATAGGATTAAAATACGCATAGGGACCTCAATTTGTTTTGAGGTCTTTTAGCATAAGCATTTACTTTTTTTTAGTTGGCCGAAATATTTACAGGTTGATTCTAGTCGAGGAAGTCCATCTCGCGGGGGCGATAGTAGTATTTTTTTGCTTCTTCTTTGGCTTTCGGGGTGAAGATATCTTCGATATCACATTCGAAGAAGTCAGCCAGGCGGAAAGCGAGATCTAGGCTGGGGTTATAGTTACCTTTCTCCAAAGAAATGAGGGTTGCCCGAGTGATTTCTAGCTTTTCTGCCAGCTCGAGCTGGGTGATTCCCTTGAGTTTTCTCATGGCATTTATGGAATTATGAATATGATATTTAGACTTTATTTTAGTCATAACGCCTCCCTGCGTATGTTAATGTTTATTAAAGTATACACAGGGATGTGAAAATGTAAAATAAACCAGACACTTGCCCGGTGGGGTGTCAATTAAACTTTACTTTGGGCAAATAAATTCTTTCTTTTGACTTATTAAATTGCTTCTAAAAGATTTCAAATAAGTTGAGTTAAATGCACAAACATTGTTCGTCATGAGCTCTAAAGTATTTGGGCTAATTTTGTTATTCATAAAATAGTCGGCCATGAGTAGGTAGAGTGGAGTCAGTTCTTTTCTAATCCCGCTAACTACATTGTAAGGTTTATTGGGGTTTCCACTAGAATAACCATGAGCGCACATCTCATCTTGAAAAGCTTGTTCGGCACTGTAGTTGTCAAAAAGGACTCGATAAAGTCCGGCCAACATTCCGGTGCGATCCTCACCTGCCGTACAGTGGAAAAATAAGGATCTATTTTTGTCTTCTTTTACTTTTTTGATTAGCCAGAGTGCATTCATTGTTTGAAGGCAGGCATCTGTTAAGGATTTGATTTCTTGCCAACGAAAAGGAATATGATGTGCTTTGATACCAATTTTTGCCAGAGCGGCCATTTCATTGTCCACCTCTGTTCGTGTTTGATTTTTAAAAATAAGAACATCCGTTATGCCGTAATTTTTAAGCTCTGTGATCTTTTTGCTGGGAGCCCGGCCCCTTAAAATTTTACCTTGCTCATCCAATTGGTGGGTATTGCCAATGCTTATACCCGGAACCGTTGAGGGGTATTGAGAGCTTTTTGCCCAAAGATGAGTGGAGAGAAGAGCAAGAAGAAGCAAAGTAAGAGAAACTTTCATGGAATATCCTTAGCTTAAGATTGTCCCTTGTATAGCAAAAATGGGGATCTAATGGAATGGTTGTGAAATAATTACTTAGACTTAGGGCTTGTCCCAAAACGATGAGTTGAAGTGTAGATAATACCAATTATTTTGGAGAGTTATAATTATATGGAAGAAAATTGACCGTTCATAAAGCAAAGGAACATTTCTTCAAAAAAGAATCCATAAAAACTTAACTCCTTTCTTAAGTAGCCGAGAAGAGAACAAATAATCCTATGATATTTGGTAGTGAATGAGTAATTGCACAGGAAAAAAAATTGTAAAAGATTTAGAAAGATTGGTTGATGGTGAAATTTCAGCCAGTCCTATAATTTGTGAATTATATGCAACTGATGCTTCTATGTTTCGAATTGTTCCTCAGCTTGTCTTTTATCCCAAAAATATTGAAGATCTGCAGAAAGTGATGCGCTATGCTGCCAAAAATAAAATTCCGGTCACGCCGCGTGGGGCAGGAACTGGTCTGGCCGGAGAATCGCTAAATACGGGAATTATTGTTGATTTATCAGTTCACTTTAATCGCATACATTCAGTCAATTTGGACCATAATTTTGTCCACCTTGATGCAGGAGTCGTGCTGGCCGATCTTAATGAAAATTTAGGAAAGTATAAAAAAGTTTTTGGACCAGATCCAGCAACAGGAAGTCGTTGTACCCTTGGGGGAATGATTGCCAACAATTCAACGGGAGCCCATTCTTTGCGTTATGGGATGACTCGTGATTGGGTTCTGGGGGTCAAACTCATGCTTTACAATGGGGAGATTGTTGATTTTGGAATTGATGCTCCTATCCGCCAGGGCCTAGAAAAAATTTTATCTGAAAATAAAGAATTAATTGAAACAGCCTATCCCGATACACCTCGTAATAGACATGGTTATTTATTGCAAGATGTTTTGGATGAGGATGGCAGTCTTAGTTTGGCAAAGCTTATTTGTGCGAGCGAAGGGACTTTGGGAATTATTTTAGAGGCGAAGCTTCTTTTTTCAGATATGCCTAAACATACTGAATTGGCCAGTTTGCTTTTTAAGGATCGCAATCTTGCTGCTAAGGCAACTCCTTTGATTCTAAAATACGATCCGTCAGCCGTTGAAATTATTGATGATGTGTGCCTAGGGATGGCCCGAAAAAATGATTTTTATAGAAGCTTGTATCCTGAATCAGTAGGAGCGGTATTGCTCGTTGAGTTTGATGGAGACGATTCTAATATTTTGCTTAATAAGATAAATGATATGCGACAAGAACTTTTCTATCGCGAGGAATTGGTTGATGAAGTTCGCCATGAAGAAGATCCTCAACAGAAAAAGTTAGTATGGGAAATGCGGAAGTTAATTGCTGGGATGATCAACCGGGTACCAGGTGTTTATCAGCCAGTGCCTTTAATTGAAGATGTTTGTGTTCGTCCCGAAAAACTTTATGAGTACTTTGAAGGCATAGGGAAAATTTTTGATAAATATCAACTTAAGCACCTCTGCTTTGGGCATGCGGGAGATGGGGTCGTTCATGTTCGTCCATTTCTCGATCTTAAAAGCAAGAGAACCTATGATTTTATACCGCAACTCTGCCATGATATTTACGATTTATCGCTGTCGTTAGAGGGATCAATTAGTGGAGAGCATGGTGATGGCTTATTGCGGGCACCTTTTATTCAGAAGCAATATGGAGATCTTTTCAATGTCTTTGTGCAAATAAAACGTTTTTTTGATCCCCTTGATATTTTGAATCCTGGAAAAAAAGTCGATAGCGCAGAATGTGATCTGCAAAAAAACTTGCGCTATGGTGAGCAGTATAAAATTGCAGCGCAAGATAATATTTTGCACTTTGAGGCTAACAAACTCATTGAAATGGTGGAAGCTTGTAATGGCTGTGGGCAGTGCCGTACGCGTAATCGTGAAATCGATATGTGCCCTGCTTTTCGTGGTTTAAGCCATGAAAAAATGAGTACAAGGGCCAAGGCTAATTTAATGCGTGCCTTATTGACTGGGCAATTAAAAGATTTTGATTTGGATGAATTATGGGATGTTGCCAAAACTTGCATTAACTGCAAGGCTTGCTCTATTGATTGTCCTAGTAATGTTTCTGCTGGTGACATCATGTTGGAGTTGAAAGCTCGTCTGCGCAAGTTGCGGGGAGATGATCTCGCGACTCGTTTTATTTTGAGGCTCGATTTCATTTCTCGCTTTATGAACCGTTTCTCTCTGTTTGCCAACGCTATGGCCAAACTTCCCTTTAATCGATTTTTTATGGAAAAAGTTTTGGGGATTGATCGAACTCGTCCGTTGCCTCAGCTTTCGGGACGCAGCTTTGTTCAGGAGCAGCGCTCTTTTCAAAGGAAGCATCCAATTGCGGCTGATGCTCCTATATATTTTGTAGATTTCTTTGCTGATATTATGAATCCGCATCTGGCCCGTAGTGCAGTAGATGTCTTTCGTCATAATGGTATCGAACTTCAAATTCCAGAACAAGCATCTTCGGGAATCGTGGCCCTTAACTATGGAAATGTCGCTGAAGCTCGGAAATTGGCGAAACTCCATGTTGAAACGTTTTATCCCTTAGTTGAGAAAGGTGCAAAGATTATTTGTACTGAGCCAACGGCAGCACTTATGCTTAAAGATGAATATGCTTTTCTTTTTGAAGAGGAACCTCGCTTAAAATTAATTGCTGAGAATACTTGGGAGGCGATGGAGTTTTTATATGAGTTGCAACGAGAAGGAAAATTTAAGCAAGATTTTTGCGCATTAGCAGAACATCTTATTTATCACCGCCCTTGTCATCTCAAAAAACTTCATGGCAAGAAGATGCCTTTTGCTACAATGGAATTATTAAGTCTTATTCCTCATATGCAGGTTGAGTATGCTAATGCGGGATGTTGTGGCATGGCAGGAACTTTTGGGATGAAGCGTTCTCATCGAGAGGTCTCGGAAAGTATTGGCGAAAATCTTTTTACTGAATTGGCGCGCAAAGATATTGATGCTGCGGTTACAGAGTGTTCGACATGTAAAATGCAAATGGAATTTGGTGTCCCGGGGAAAAGGGTTTTCCATCCTTTAGAAATTTTGGCCCGAGCTTACGGAATTAGGGGATCTTAAATGAAAGTTCTCGTTACTGGAGGGGCTGGCTATATTGGAAGTCACGCTGTCCGTTTGTTGCAAGAAAGAGGTCATTCCGTTGTTGTGGTTGATAATCTTTCTTACGGTCATCGCTCAATTGTTGAATCGACACTGAGGGTTCCCTTGTATATTGTCGATATTGGAAACAAGGAACAGATAAAAAATATTTTGCAAAAAGAAAATATTGAGGCCGTTATGCATTTTTCGGCCTATGCCTTGGTGGGGGAATCTGTTACTCATCCTGCGAAATATTATGAGAATAATGTTCAACAGACATTAAATCTTTTAGAGGTGATGAGAGAATGTGGAGTATTGAAAATTATTTTTTCTTCCACATGTGCTACTTATGGAGTTCCTGCTGAAATCCCCATTTGCGAGATCTGTCCGCAATTTCCCATAAATCCCTATGGTTCTTCTAAGTTGATGGTCGAGCAAATATTGCGCGATTTTGATGCTGCCTATGGCATGAAATTTGTTTCTTTTCGCTATTTCAATGCCGCGGGGGCACATCCCCTGGGCGATCTCGGCGAGGCTCATTCGCCAGAAACCCATCTAATTCCTTTGATTTTAGATGCAGCGGCTGGCAGGCGTGAAGATATTAAAGTTTTTGGCCAAAATTATGAGACTCCAGATGGGACTTGTGTTCGAGATTATATTCATGTGATGGATATTGCAGAGGCTCATCTTTTGGGACTAGAGTATTTGGCCAATGGTGGAACCTCTGATTTTTTTAATTTAGGTAATGGCACAGGATTTTCGGTTTTGGAAGTTATTGAAATGGCTAAGAAAGTCAGTGGTAAGGAATTTAAAGTTTCTATGGCCGCCAGAAGAGAGGGAGATCCTCCAGTTTTGGTGGGATCTTCCGATAAGGTTCGTAGGGTATTAGCTTGGAAACCTCAATTTGAAAATTTAGAAAAGATAATGTCTGATGCTTGGAATTGGTATCATAAGGGTAAAGCCAAACTTGAAACTTAAATTATTTATTTCTATTTTTATCTCTTTTTGCACAACTCTTGGAGCTCAAGAGTGGTACAAAGCTGAAACAATGCCTGTCGACAACACGGCCGTTGTTATTCAGCAAATTAACTATCTTAATGATATTAATTCTTTTGCAGGACAAGTCTCTCATTGCACTTGTTCTACAGAAAAGGAAGATCTTTTATCTGCTTCGAGCAGAGATGTTTGGGAGCTTATTTATCGCGTTTTATTTCCTGAACAGGCTCGAGGTTTTGGTATTACACTTGATGCCCATGCCTCTATTTTAGGGGCCCATACTTCAATAGAGTTTTTAAAATTTGGTAATGCTCTTACTCTCTTTCAAGAAGGAAAGGGTATGAAAGTTGCGGCATACTGTGCTGGTGGTGTCGGAGGATCTGTTTTTAATGCCGCAGCAAGTGTCGGAGCTAACAAAATTCAGACTTTTGGACGTTGTGATAGTCCTGACGATTATGTCGGAGGATTTATCAATGTCGGAGTTGAGGCAGATATTGGAATTGGAGTAGGCGCAGGAGTAAGTCTTGGCTTTGATATGGGAACATTTTCGCAAAAATTATCAGTGGATTTTCCATATGAGAATAAAGAAAAAAGAAAGAAATTAAAAAATCAAATATTGCGTTTAATTCTTATGAGCCAGACTGATATTGGAGCTAAAGAGATGGTTATGGCCAAGGCGATTACTTCTCTTTTTGAACCTGATGAATCAGCCCCCTTAAAAGGTGGAGAAGTCGATGCCCTTATGGCCTCGATGAAATCCAAGGGGGGGGCAATTTTTAAAACACTAACAGAAGAATTGATTCGTTATATTGAACAGAAAGGGAGCTTGCCTTGTCTTTTACCTAAAAGTTGCGATAAGTCGCGTCCAACTGAGCTCCTTGCAATGTTGGAAATGATAAAAAGTAGTTTTGGCCACTGTCATGCTTTTAGTGCAGGTGCCTCAATTGGAACACCACCTGCGGGATCACCTGTCTCAATTACAGTAGGCTATAGTGATTATGTAAAAATTGCGGATTTGGAATTAGATACAGCAAAGCTTGCCAAGAGTGTTTACCAGTTTACGGCAGCAGAGCTTTCTGATCTTTGGGATTTGTTGAAAAACTCATGTTTGGGGCAGGCGCAGTATTTGGCCAATGCCAAAGCACGCCAAGAAGTTCTTAAGAAAGCCTTGCGACAGTCTGTCGATGCTTCTTTTAATAAAGATGTTTTGGAGTTTGCCTGCGAGAAAGCCTTAATAAAAGCAGGAAAAGATGCTGCACAAGTTACAAAATTATTAGTTTTTTAGTTAGTCCTCAAGAAAAGCAAAATATATTTATTGTGGTGTCATTTTAGTGGCTTTTTTTCTTAACTAGCGTCAATATTCCGGTATCCTTTTGTCCCTGTCCCCCAAATAGCAGACCAAAAAACAATGACTTTGAGTATTCAAATTTGGCATATTGTTTGCTCGATAAAGCGCGGGGGATTTAAAAAATACGATGCCACTGATCAGGAAGATCGTCCTATTTAAATCCAATTAGGACCTAAATTGGTCCTCTTCTTAAATCCGCACCGACATCACGTCTGTCACGTTATTTGCTTAAATCCCCCTTTCTTCATTTATCGCTTTATAGGTATTGAAACAAGAAAAGTTGTTCCATTACTTTCATTGGATTCAAAAGAGACTCTTCCTCCTAGATATTTTTCACTGAGAATTTTTATGCTGTAAGTTCCCCAGCCTCGGGTTTTATTTTTGCTGGAATGTTGTTTAATAAAAATATTTTTTTGTATTTGGGGTGGAATGTAATTGCTGTCATTTACCCAAAAAACAATATTTTTATCTTCCTTCTGGCAACCGAGGCGAATGGTTTCATCTTCTGATGATCTATGGTCCGCAGAATTCTTGATCATATTTGCCAAAATGCGCGACAATAAAGTTTTATCACTATAGAGCAAATGAGACTGGGATAGCGATGATATTTGCACATTGCTTTGGATTCCATAGAGACTGGAGTAGGTTTCCGCTGCCTCTTTGAGGAATGAAAGACTATCTATTTCCTGAATATTGACATGTACTTTTCCAAAATTCACATTGAAAAGCTGCTCTTGCGATAATATTTCATCGTGTAACTTACTGGCGATTCGCTGAATAAGCTTTTCTGCTTTTACTTTGTCTTCGTGTGAAAATGTTGAAAGGCTTTTGGTTAATTCCTGCAAGTTGCCGGTACTGTTTTTCAGATCATGAAAAAAAATATTTTCAAAGGTTTCTAAAAATTTTTGCTGAGAAATATCTTTAATGGATAACATATAATAGTCACTGCCAACAATTGGGATACGGGTTGAACTAATAGACCATTGAATAATTTTTCCAACTTTTGGATTGAGGGTGAATTCTCCTGTGCATTGGCCTTCTTTTCGTAATCTTTTTATGATTCCACAGGTCTCGTGGCAAACCTTTTCCCCTTGCTCGTAGACGTCGCTCATAATGCAACCTAAAGCCTGACAAGGAGTTTTCCCTTCCTCGATTAAGACTCCTTTTTCATTGAAATAACTTTCAATTTCTCTATTGAAAAAAATAATTTCCCCTTGGGGTGTAACTATAAGAATGAGATGTTTTAGAGAATTGAGAATGTCTTTGAGAAGTGGCACTGAAAAAATTGAACGTTGAATATCGGAAAGAAGATTTTGAATTTCTTGATTGGTTTTTTGGGGGGAGTCGTCAGGAATATTGGCGTTTTCTGGGTTATCCAAGAGAGTCTTGAAAAGCTTTTCAATTTTTTTAGATTGACCTGAACTATTCATGCCCTCTCCCTTGTTCACTGCCTATTCGGCATATGGGGAGAAGGCATAAGTTGTGTTGAAAAATTTAACGAAATCTACTCAAAACCTTTGAGAATAGTTTCTAGGGAATTAATTTTGTGTAAACAAAGATTATTCTTCTCGTGCACTTCTGCTTTAACATCTTCGGGAGCATTGTTCATGAATTTTTCATTCGTTAATTTTTTCGCAAGTTTTTCATGCTCTATGACAGCCTTTTCTAGCGATTTCTTAACTTTATTTACATGTTCTTCAACGTCAATCAAGCCTTCTAGTGGAAGATAGATTTCACAAAGCTCAGTGGCCGTGGAAAGCGACTTTTGAGGGCGCTTCTTGGGCGTAGGTTCAATCTTTAATTGTGCGCGAGCAAGGTCCTCTAGGCTTTTTTTATTAAGTTCGAGGTATTGGCAAAGTTTTTCGTTATCAGAAAAGAGAATTGTCGGTACTTCTTCCTTAGGTGAAAGATTTACGCTTTGGCGCAGATTTCTGATGCTAGAAATGATTTCGATGAAAGCATTCATATTTGCTTGTTCTTCTGGAAGATCCAATTCTTTTTGGAACTCAGGATAATCTTGAACAATAAGCAATTCTTCGCCTTCATTTTTTAAATTTTCCCAAAGTTCTTCACTCATAAAGGGGATAATGGGGTGAAGAAGTTTGACAATATCGCGTAATGCAAAACGCAACACTGTTGCTCTTCTTGTTTTCTCTTCTTGGTTTTCACCGTAAAGAATAGGCTTGGAGAGTTCAATAAACCAAGAGCAGAATTTGTCGTAGACAAAAGAGTAAATAGCTGCGCAGGCATCGTCGAAGCGATACTCATCGAGGGAGTCATTCATCTTTTTGGAAATGCTATTGAGTTCCGCGAGAATCCATCTCTCTTGTGGTGCCAAGCGATCAAGACTAGGCATTTGTTCTTGTGATTCGGACAAGAAGGGGTGAACGAAGCGAAAAGCATTCCACAGTTTGTTAATAAAATTACGGTAGCCCGCAATGCGTTCTGGATCGAGATTTAAGTTGCGATTATATCCGGAGCCTGCCGCGAGGGTAAAACGCATGGCATCGGCACCGTATTCCTTGATGAGTTCTAGAGGATCAATCCCATTGCCAAGAGACTTACTCATTTTGCGGCCATGTTTATCGCGGACGATTGCGTGAATATAGGTATCTGCAAAAGGAACTTTCCCTGTGGTTTTCAAAGTCATCATCATCATCCGAGCAACCCAGAAAAAGATGATATCGAAACCAGTAACCAGAGTTGCGGTGGGAAAGAATTTTTCAAATTGCTTTTCCTTCATGGCGTCTTCATTGGGCCATCCCAAAGTGGATTGGGCCCAAAGACCAGAACTAAACCAAGTATCTAGCACATCATTATCTTGATGAAGTTTTGCTGAGTTGCATTTGGGGCACTTCTCAGGATCGTGTTCTGCTGCCCAAATGTGTCCACAGCCGTCACAGTAGAAGGCGGGAATGCGATGTCCCCACCAAAGCTGGCGAGAAATACACCAAGGGCGAGGGTTTCGCAAAAAGGCAAAAAATGTGTTTTCCCATCCTTTAGGGAAAAAACGCATATCGGAGTTTTCTACAGACTTAACTGCCTCAGAAGCCATTTGGTCGATGTTTACAAACCATTGCTTGCTAACTCGCGGTTCTACAACTGTACCAGAGCGTTGCCCATGTCCTACTTGGTGGAGACATTCTTCTTTTTTTACAAAAAGATTTTTTTCTTCTAGCTCGACGAGAATTTTTTGACGAGCTTCGGCACAAGTCATTCCTTGATAGTTGAGAGCGTTTTCGTTGAGGAGTCCATCATCTTTGAGAATATTGATTATCGGAAGATTATGACGCTTGCCGATTTCAAAGTCATTGAAGTCATGACCAGGAGTAACTTTTAAGCAACCTGTTCCTTTGTCGATTGAGACATAATCATCTCCCACAATGGGAACTTCTCTGTTGGCAATGGGGACAATTGCCGTTTTTCCGATTAAATGCTTAAAGCGATCATCGGCGGGATTAACAGCAATTCCAGTGTCTCCCAGCATTGTTTCAGGGCGAGTTGTGGCAATTTCCAAAAAGTCATTGCTGTCTTTAAGTGGATATTTTATGTGGTAGAAAGCACCTTTAACTTCTTCGTGATCGACTTCGGCATCAGAAATTGCTGAGCGAAGAACTGTATCCCAGTTCACAATATAGTCTGCTTGATAGATAAGTCCTTCATTAAACCAGTCGGTAAAAACTTTGCGTATTGCCTGATTGGGGATTTCATCCATGGTGAAGCAAAAAGTATCCCAGTCTGCACTCACTCCCACTTTTTCAAGTTGTTCTAATATGAAATTTCCATTTCTTTCTTTCCATTCCCAAACCAGTTTTAGGAATTCCTCGCGGCCAAGATCATGGCGCGTTTTTTTGGTTGTTGCGAAAAGTTCTTTTTCAACAACTGCTTGGGTGGCAATGCCCGCATGGTCTTGCCCAGGAATCCATAATGTTTCAAAGCCCTTCATGCGTTTGTAACGTACCAAAGCGTCTTGACAGGTATTGTCCAAAGCATGTCCCATGTGGAGTTTCCCAGTCACATTGGGGGGGGGCATAATTATAGAAAAGCTTTTGTTTTGTTTTCCGGATCGAGGTTTGAAATAGTTACCACTTTTCCAGATGGGATACCATTTGGATTCAACAGCTTCTGCATTATAGGTTTTGGCCAATTCAGTCATATAATCCTCATTAATATTTTAAAAGTTCTTTAATGTTTGTTAGCTGATCGAGAGCAAAATCATGTTGCTCGCGGGTTTTCATATTTTTTATGGTGACCTTGTTATTTGCAATTTCTTGTTCATCTAATATTGCGACAAAGCGAGCACCTTTCTTTTCCGCAAGGGGAAAGAGCTTTTTGACTTTAATGACTTCCTGGTTAAACAGCACGTTTAAGTGACCACCTTCTCTTAAGTCTTGCGCGAGTCGAATCGCGGGCAATTGGGCTTCAGGCACTTGAAAGCTAATCAGAATATCATTTGAAGGTCTTTCAAGATCTTCTGGCAGAAGTTTATGTGTCATTAAAAAATCAGTCAGCGTAACGTCACCTAGACCAAGTCCTACACCAGGAAGAGGAGTTTCATTAAAAATTTTGAGGAGGTTGGCATACGATCCTCCACCGCAGATTGCGCGTCTATTTTCTGGACTCAAGTCAAACATTTCAAAAACAACGCCAGTGTAATAGTCTAAGCCTCGCACAATCGCGGGATCAAAACGTACAAACCGATCTAAGCCACTGGCTTGAATAAGTTCAATTAGATCAAAAAATTCAGAGGCAGAGTCTAAGGCATTGTGTGTTTCTAAAAATATTTTGAGGGCTTGGAAACCATCTAGCTTGAGATAGGCATTAAAGATAGAATTGGTTTCTTCTGAAAGTCCTTGCTCTTCCACTTGTTTTTGAAAGGCGTCTTCCGGAAGTTTTTTAGAGCGATCGACGAGTTTATAGAAGCGATAGGTTTGCTCTTGGTTGAGCCCCATGATTTTTTGGAAAATGAGATCAACAATTTGGCGGTCATTAATACAAAGTTCAAATTGCTTTTCTTGGGCGCCAAAGTTTTTCATGAGGCTAACTGCTAATTGGATAACTTCAAGTTCGCCCATACGGCCTGGGGCTCCGAAGATATCGCAGTTAAACTGCCAGTGTTCACGGAGGCGTCCCTTTTGTGGTTGTTCATAGCGCATGAGGTTGGGGATAGAATACCAGCGAAGAGGCTTGACTTCTTCGCGATGAACTTGGGCAACCATGCGGGCCACTGTGGGGGTCATTTCGGGACGAATGGCCACAAAGCGTTTCCCTCTATCGGTAAAAGAATAGATTTGTTCGTTAATAAGCTCTTCTCCACTTTTTGCTTTGTAGAGTTCCACTTCTTCGAGCATTGGGCCATCATAGGGCTCATAGGCAAAACTTTCTGCCGTTTTTCTCATGACTTGAAAAATGTAGTTTTGAATTCTCTTATCTTTGGGGAAAAAGTCACGAGTCCCTTTATAGGGTTTTTTGGATAGTTGCATTATTTTTTCCTTTCCTGTCATTGGCCCATAAACAGGCTAAAATAATGCCTTAAATGAATCTTTTTGTCATGACCCTTTTACCTTTATAGTCTTTAAATTTGAGTTTCTATCCAAGTATATCAATCTGCTTGATCTTCAAGGGGAGCCGCTTCTGCAATCTCTTTGATGCAGTGCTCATATTCTTGAGATTTTAGTAGTTTATCCCATTCATCTTGGCTTAATTTGTGTTTAAAGATAATCAAATCTTCAGTGCTCGGTTTTGAATTGGGATTAATTTGTTTGAGGGACTGACAATAACGGCTGAAATCGTCCAAAATTCTGAGATAGAGAGGACGCAGGTATTGATTAAAAGTTTCAGGCTTATTCTTTTGAAAAAAGGAAACCCAGGGAGAAATATTTTGCAATTTTTTGATGGCCGTCTCACTTCCATCTTTGAGTTGTTGCCTGAGGTCGGCAATAAAACTATCGAGTAGGAAGATGATAAAAAGTGGCTGTTTTTGTATTTCGGCGGTACGAATAGCTGAGAGTTGTTCTATTTCTTTGGTGGTCATGAGTTTTTGAATGCGATTTTGATAGGGGGAGAACTCTAAAACGTCAGAATAGATAATGCTTTTACTAAAAAGAGTCAAAGATGCAAAAGAGTCAATGTTCCAACAGGTATTAATGGATTTAAGTTGATTTAGAAATTGTTCATTTTCTTTTTGAATTTGATCTTCTGAAGTTTTAATTTTGGAAAATGCTTGAATGACCATGCGCAATTCTAGAGGCAATTTCTGTTTTGAAAGGAGAAACTCCAGACTGAATACTTTTGTTGAAAACAACAAAATCGAAAAAATTAGCAGCATTTTGTGTTTCATTCTAGCTGGTCCTTGGAAAAGTCGTTTCGCCCTTTCATCACGTAGAAGCGTCCATTTAGAGGAGCTATTATTTTTCCTGCCATTTGGATAATTTGAGAGAGGTGCTTCAAGCGCATATCAGAGCTGGCTTTTTTGGTTTTAAGATCAACTTCTTTTAAGACTTGCAGTAAGCGTTGGGTATCTGGCTCTTGATCAAGACCGATAAAATATAGTTTCTCAGAATCAAAGTCGCACAAAATTTGCCCCAAATCAGCATTGGGGGAGCTGTAGATTTCTTCTTTTTTGCTATCGTCAAAGGAGCTAAGTGGCATTTGCCAGATTACGCTACCTTGATCAAGATTTTGCAGCGGGAATTCTCCCCAGTAGAGCGTTTGGGAGCTGGTGCACAGTTCTAGTTTGGTGAAAACTTTTTTACTATTGTAGATAATATCAGTTTTTTTGTTGAGAAGATTTGCTTTGAGGAGGGCAACTTTTCCCTCTTTGTTGAGATCGGTATAAACCACTTCTTCTGGTGAGCGCATGAAGAAATCAGGCCAATAGTAAGGGTTTATGGGGTTACTCATTTTGATTTTATGAGAGATCCCTTGGGAGACGAGTGATTGAATCCAGATCGTCTGAGTAAAGGGCTTATAAAATAACACCCACTGGCCATCAAGGGAGAGGCGAGGAAGAATTCCCTGTCCCACATTCGTCAGTTTTTGAGAACCAAAGTCCGAAATATAAATATTCGCTTCTTGGCGGCTGTTATTGTGTAAATGACGTTGCAAAAATTGTTGAATAATTATCTTGGCGTTTTTTTGAAAAGATTGAATGTTGTATTCGGTGTATTGGCCACCTTCTAGCAGAACATGGGATGCGAAATTTGCCGATAAAATTAGATCACCTGATCGTCTTTGAAAATAGGTTGTTTTCCCATCTTCAGAAATAAAACGGATATTCCTAACATCTTGTTTCGTTTCTAAAGTGGGAACGGCCCCAATGTCGGCATGTGCACTTAAAGTAAATAGAAAAAGTAAAGTGAGTCGGATCATTTGTATTTCTCCACACCCTGTAGAGTCCATGTGCCTAGTGGATGATGTTGTTGATAATTTTTCACGCCGGAGAATAAATTATTCCAAAGGATTCTACGCGGAGAGTGAACTTGATCAATGGCACTTCTGATGACAACCCATTTTTCACTCGTCGCTCTATCTTCGTAGGCATCTTCAATGATAAGAGGGACAGGAGTGCATTGTCCAAAACTGAACTTTTTAAAAAAACCAGGGAAAAAATCTTCTTGGCACCCTAGCGCTTGAGCTAGACGGTGACTTTTTTGTTCTAGGAAAAAACGCAGTAGTGAGAAGTTATTCAGGTTTTTAAATTTTGCAATTTCGAGTTTTCTCATGGAGCGACTTAAGCTGTAAGCTGCTTCCGCCAAATTTACAGGATAAAAGGGAACCGTAATTCCTGTTTCGTAGCGAATATTTGTTAGTTCTTTTTCATTCCAAATTATTTTTTTGGGACAATGATCGCTAAAACATGTTTCGGGGTCAAAAATGAGAAAACAACCTGTTTTGTATTCCAGCAACTGTGGCTTGAATTTTACTTTAGAAATCGCTTGGCATTTTTGTTTTTCGCTCATTCCTTTGGTGCGATTTAAAATATAGGTTAATACTTCACCTTCTGAATTTTCATTGCCAGGAAAATCGCCATTGATTACAGGTAGACAGACTTCTCCTCCTTTCACTGGGTCGTGGTAGCAAAGTGAATTATTCCAAAACTTAGTGTGATCTCCTTGCTTGAGCATGCTTAAAACTGACGAGGAGTGAATTGTGTGGCAGGTATTTTCATCAGTCGTAAAGGCATTTTTTCTTTGAAGGTGATTGATAAGCCGTCCAAAATGAGTAATCGCCTCATTATTTATGGCCGAAGGGCAGTCTTGATAGGGAGCATTGAGTCTTCTGTGTTTGAGTGTCTCATCTAGTTCAAGGCAGTTGGGGCGAGGGGCAAAGGATGAGGTATACTGATTGGATGGCAGTGTGCACATGAGGGGATTATTGTCTAATTGCCTCGCACATTTTTCGACAAAATCCTTTGTTTTTTTCTTGGAAAGGATTGGACAATAGGGCTCTAGTTCTTCGGTGAAGAGTAGAGTACTGGCAACTCTCTTCCAGAAGCTCATATTGAGATACAACTGGCAGAATTTACTGGCATCTTTGAGGCTATTGCAGACATTTTCAAGATATTGGAGTTTTTGTTGAGGCAGTGCTTTTAAAATTGTTTGATAGTTTTGTAGCTTCATTTCTGAAGTCTTTTTTGCACGCAGAGTTAGCTCTTTTCCAGTTAATGCCTGATTTAACAGTCTTGCTTCTTTTCCAATTTCTGCAATTCTGCAAAAATAAGGAGTATTGGGGTTTTTTCTCCAGTAGTTGTGAATTTCTTGGCAGCTTGCTTCATCTGTTGGGATATTAAATTGCTGAGACTGAAATGTTGCCTTTAGTTTTGATGGCAGAAAATTTTCCTTTATATCCTTAAAGTGTGGGCATTGTTTCGTCAGACAAAGCGCGTGAAAATCTTTGCTTGGCACAAAGAAAGTTTGCTTTTCTCCTTTCTTTTCAATTTCGAGGAATACATCAGAGATCTTTCCATTCGCCGCTTGAGCAATGCCTGCATCAATAAGTAGATGGAGAAAACAGGGGTCTTCTTTGATTAGAGATAGGTAGTTGCTATTGGTATGTAAAAATAGCGATAGTATAAAATCGGGATCAAGGTAGGGGGTTTCTTGCGTGAGTTTTTCATAGGACGTTGATATCTTAGAAAACTGACTTGCTTTTTTTTGAAATATTTCCCGGTCAATGGTGATTAACTTTTGAACATTGTCGATAAAGCCATACTCTTGCACGGCCACATCTTCTCCTTGCGATGAACTGATTAGCAGCGAAAAAAGTAGAGCAATGCTAAGGTGCTTTATCATTCTTCTTCCTGAGGTGGGGCTTTTTCGAGCAAGGGGGCTACGGTACTAATGACATCTTTGATAACGAGTTTTTCACCCGCTTCGACATTATTTTTTGCCAAATTAAAGTTGATAAAACAAAAAGGACAGGATGTGGCAATTTCAGATGCTCCTGTTTGTAAGACATCCTTTATTCGATCATCGCCAATGGGATGACCTTGATTAATCTCATACCACATATTGCCCCCCCCCATGCCACAGCAAAAAGCTGTAGACGCAGAGTGTTTCATTTCCTTAATAGGGGTTTGGCTCGCCAAGTTGAGAAGGAAGCGGGAGCTGGAATAATTTTGTCCATGGCGTCCTAAGTAGCAAGGGTCATGGAATGTTGTATCAAGCGCGATTCGATTGGATATTTGCAAGATGCCATTGTGGATAAGTTGTTCAATTAATTCAACCATGTGGAGGCATTCAAATGTTCCATTTTCAAATTTTGCATATTCTTTGCCAATGGTGTGGAGTCCATGAGGGCAACAGCTAACGATGTGCTTGAATTTAAATTGGCGTAGTAGCTCGATATTATTAATGGCCATTTCGTGGAATTGATATTCGTTTCCAAAGCGGCGAACGCTGTCACCACAGCAAGGTTCCTGATCTCCTAGTACGGCATAGCTTAGTTCTGCTGTTTCAAATATTTTGATGCAGTCTTTTATTATTTTTTGATAGTTGGGGTCATAGGAGCCTGAGCAGCCGACAAAGAATAGGTAGTCTACTTCTTGTTCGGGAGTGATTACTGGGACATTTAGTCCGTCGGCCCATTTGAAACGATCGCTCAGGGAAATTCCCCAAGGATTTTGATTGTTTTCGATATTGGCCATTGTCGTTGCCGCAGCCGCAGGGAATTCTCCGAGCGTTAGGCCTTTGTAACGCTTGAGTTCCATAATTATTTTGGTGTGCTCAATATAAGCAGGGCATGCCTCAGTGCAGGCTCCACAGCTTGTACAAGCATCAAGTTCATCTGCCGAGAAGAGTTCATCTGTCCAGAAGTCAAGTTCTTCAGGAGACTTGAAGTCTGCTTGAGCTTTGTCTTTTATTTTGGCAATAATTTGTTTTGGGTCTAATTCTTTGCCGGAGCGCTTCGCGGGACAAACGAGGGTGCAGCGGCCACATTCAATGCAGCTCATGGATGCCAGACGTTCTCGCAGTTCCATTTCTTTAACGGCAAAAAGACCAAATGTCTCTGCATCTTCGTTTTCAAAATTCATTGGGGCGAGAGCGGCATAGTCTTGACGGCTTAATAGGGCCGCCAATGGAAGAAGAAAAATATGATCAAACTTGGAGATAAAGAAGATGCCAATAAAGAGCATTGTGCTGAGCATGTGCAAAAACCAAAGCAGGCGATGAAGCATCGCCGTAGTTGTTTGCTCCATAAATGAAATGGCATGGGCCAGTAGAGCGCCGATCGGGGATACCCACATTTCAGCAGCAATAACACCTGTACCGTGAATTCTGAGAGCTTCTAGTAAAAGGCCAACAATAATAAGAGAGGCGAGAGTCACATACATGAAAAGCTCTTGTTTCGGCCTTGAACTCTTAAGATGTTCAGGTTTTAGAATATAGCGACGAATGAATGCAACTACGATTCCGACAAGAGCAAGCACAGCAAAGAGGTCGGAAGCAAAAGAAACGGTTTTATAGATGAGCCCTTTAAAAACGGAAAAAGGTGTATCAATGTGAACCATTGCTAGAATTGTGGCGAGGAGAAAAACGAGAAAACCAAAAAAAATAGGAGCATGGAACCAAAAGGCATTTGTATTATGGGCCTTGCCGGCCCTCGTAAGGGCAAGTCCAAGTTCTCTAAAATTTTGATTAGGAAGTGCGAACCTTATCTTTCCCTTATTGGTGAGGAAAAGCCACTTTTGCCGTGCCGCAATGAAAGCCCCAACTAATGAGATGGCAAAGAAAAAATACATCGCAAAAACGTACCATCGAGGGAGTTCCCAGAGAAAAATACGAGTCATTTCTTGATTCATACGAGATACCTTTTGTGCGGCGCACCTAAAATTGCATTTTTCATATTAGAGAGCACATACTATATTAAAATTTTTAAATATCTTCTAGTTTTTTACGAGTGGAATATTATGGAATCAATGACCTATTTTTGGCTTCCCAAAGTGCTAATGAGTTTGCTCTTTTTTTATTATTTGCTTTTGACATTGACACAGTTTGTCGGTGTTAAATCACCCTTAAAGTCTTTAGCAATAATGTCGTTTTTGCTTCCTTTTCTCTTTTTGCTGTCTTCATTCTTTACTGATTCTTGGAATGTGATGGGTGTTTCGTTGAGCTTATTTTCCTTAAGCGACGGTATTTTCTGCTTAGCCTTCTCGCTCGTCTTTTCCTTTCTGGTTGCCGTCTTTGGCAAAGTCAGTGAGGATACACGAGAGCAAAAAGCTTTGCAGCGGATTGTGTTTAAAATACCGCTTTTAGGCTTGATTGTTCTATTCATCAGTCAGGGAAAGATTGCCTGGTTGTCTGTTCTCACTTGGGCCATATTAAATCTTTTGTTGCTAATGTTTTTTAGACAGAGACGCTTTATTTCTCGTCTCCCTTACCGCTATTGTGTTTGCTTGAGTCTGTTTGGTGGTGCCGCCGTTTTGCTAGAAAAGCTTTGGAGTCCTAATATGTTTTCCTTGGCGCTATTGCTCATCTATGTTTATTTTTGGGGGCGCTTACTAAATTATGCGATGATAAAGATGATGGTCAGTAATCAATTGACGGAGGTTGAGCATGCATAAATTGCAATTGCCACTACTTCTTTTTGTCGTATTATTTGCTAGTTGTACTCAAATGGGTTCTCTCAATATGAAAGAACAGCGCTTTGGCATACGGCCCGTGAAAATTGTCTGGCTACAAGTTGCAGGATTTTCCGCAGAGCATCTTGCGCTATTACGCTTCTCTTATCCTAATGCTGAAGTTAAAACGCCGTTAGAAAATTCTAACTGTGTTGGCAATACTTGGTTTTATAACCTGTTTTCTCTGCGTCCTGAGGCGCAGCAGGGTTTTTTCTCTCAAATGGTGGGAAAAAAAACAGTTAAGGGGGAATGCTCAGACTATGACTCAGATCCGATCTGGTCTTATTTAGAAAAAGGCGGATTAAGTTCCGGAATATTTGAGATCGGAGCGGATGAGAAAGAGCAACTTTCTTCGGCCCTTACTTGTCCACGAGGTGACGAATTTTTAGGACATTCTGCTTCATGGGTGATGGCGCCAGTTCGTAAATTTGAAAAATTCCCCGATAAAACGGCGTTTTTTCATCATTCCGAGAAAAATTCATTCAAGCAAGGATCGCTCTATTATGATCAGTCTTGTCAAAAAGGGGGATGTTACACTAGTCCCTTTTTAAATATAAAATCGGTTTTTGATAGTTTTACCAAAAACAAGGATAGATATTTCTTTTTGATCCGGGATTTTTCTTATCAAAAAGCATTGCAGAGTAAAAATATTGCTGGGGCTCGCGAAATTCTTCGGGAAATTCTTGAGATATATGATTTTTTCATGAAGATGACTGCGGAGAAAGAAGATCTACTACTTGTTCTTTCTTCTTCTGCATCGATGAAGTTGGATTTTCCGAAACAGGGCAAAGAGTGGGAGTCGTTTGAGAAAAAAGGACAAAACATAGTATTTGGAAAGACATCATTAGTTGGCAATGTTTTTGCCCATGGGGCACGAGCGGAAAATTTTTGTGGTTTCTTTGAGGAGTCCGAAATGCTCATGCGCTTTATGACCGAAGCCAAAATCAAAGCTTGGAGTAATAAGTTGCTTGAAGAGCTTTTTGGTAAGTAGCGATGTTAGAGCCTCTACTTTATCGGCATTCCCGAGATATTTGGCAGGGACTTGCTTCTCGTGCTGGGAAGAATATTGTGGCAATTGTTCCCGATCCTATGCGAGCAGATTATCTGCGATTGTTGCTAGAAGAAGAGGGAATTGAACAAGTTGAAGTAAAAACAATTTCTCTTTTTGTTAAAGACTACCTTACAAGTCAGATGGGAAATGACTCTCAGCTGCGCTTGGCCAGAAAAGCTGATTTGCTGATGGGACTAGGAAAAGCATGGCGAAATTATGGTCAAGCCTTGGGAAATCAGCGCTATCTTCAATATAGTTTTTTTGAAAAAATTTATCGTATTTTTTCGGAATTGCGTTCTTACACTTTGGACCAAGAATTATGGAACTCAGTTCTTTCTCTTTTACCAGAGGATTTGGCTGAAGGGGTTTTTCTTTTAGGACAAGTCTATGAAAATTACGGACTTTGGGACGAACAAAGCACATATTACTATATGAAGCAGGCCCTTCTAAAAGAAGAGGGGGTTGAGGAACAGCATTTCTTTTTTTGGGGCTTTGATCATTTTTCAGCTCAGCAGATTGATTGGCTGAAAAGTTTAGCTATTCGCCATCAGGTGACAATTCCCATTGCCCAGGCATTAATTCCAGAGCTTGATCCTGCTGACTATATTTCATGGTTGTGGGGAGAGGATTTTTGGAAAAAATTTTCATTTACTAAAATGACTGAAAATATTCCCGTTGAGTGTATCCAGTTTTCTGAAGGCAGTTTGGCCGAAACCCTAAAGGCAGAATTGCCTTTGGATGCAAAGACTGATCTCTATTTGGGAACACGCAAGCTACAGTTGGAGCATTTGCAGGATCTTCCTTTTGAAAACTTGCGTTTTAAGATTCCTCTTGATTGGGGCGAAGGACAGCTTGCCTATTTTTCTAATTGGATTGCCGCTAAAGTTGGAGAAGGGATTTGGGTTTGTGATTTGACAGAGGCTTTGACCCAAGAGATTCAAAGGGCAAATGAGTCTGAAAATGATATTTTAGTGAAGATTTGTTGTGCTTATTTACTGACTCTTAAGCGAAATTATGAAGATCAAGAAATGATTTTTCCTTTTGATCAACAGCTATTAGAGCAAATAAATGCACTTAATCTTCCTCGGATTTTTAAAACATCTTTGAGGCTTTTTGAAAATCATCTTAGCATTTATGATTTGAAGCAAGTTTCTCTTTATGAGGAAAGTTCTTGGAATGTGCTTTGCTTGGGCGGCCAATTTGAAAAACCAGTATCTGCTTCTGATCTTTTTAATGAAAAAGCGCTGAGCTTTTTGCGTGAAATTGGACCAGTGCGACGCAAAGAATTTGAAATTTTAAATCTCAGACAGAGAATAGAAGAACTATGCAGCCATAGTAAGGTTCTCTTGGTTGTTGAGCGAGAGTTTTTGCAACACGATGTTGATTGGCCCCAGATTTTAGAGGGGCTTGATTTGAGGGTGCGACCTGATTCGCCAAGAAATAAGATACCGCTTAGTACACAACTGCCTTTTATGCGAGTCAATGGTGTTTTTGAAGAAACACGAGGAGTAAGTGCCAGCCGGCTGCAAAGCTATATTGATTGTCCTCGCCGTTTTTATTTTACATATATTGATAAGGTTTCTAATGAGGCAAGTTTGGCAAATGAGGTCGATGTTCGTATTTTGGGCGAAATTGAACATCAGTTGATTCAGTCTTATTTTGAATCAGCAGGCACTTGTTCTTTGGAGGAGGAGGCGAAGCGCCTTTTGTTTCAGCAGCTTAATGAAAACGATATTCATTTGGGCGAAAAAAATTTAGAAAAGTCATTGCTGGAGCTGGTGAGTTATGCTCAGAATGGGATTTCATTATTGGAAAGTGTTATTGAGCAAAAAAAACTTATTAAAATAGAATTTGAAAAAGAACTAAAAAAGGGGCAAGGGAGAATTGACTGCCTCTTAACAACCCATGCCGGGACTTATTTGTTTGATTTTAAGAGAGGTAAGTCATCGATAGGAACGCTTACGGAAATTTGGAGTTATGATAAAATTCAATTGTGGTTTTATCTCGCTCGTTTAGATATTGCGCTGACGGATCTTGCTGGGTTTGGCTACATCTGCTTAAAAGATATTTCAGCCTCCACTCTTATTTCTTTGGTTGGTAAAGAACAACTTAATGAAAATGTTAAATTTAGTCCGGGGGAATTGGATAAGGTTGAATCGGGATTGGATGAGTATCGCGTTTTTGAGGCTGAGCAAATTGAAAAACTAAAAAATGAAAAATTGTTTTTACCTCATGCTAAAAATAATAAATCATGCGTATTTTGTGATTTTAGAAGTGTCTGTCCCGAGAGGTTAATTTAAATGGCACAAGCAAATGAAGAACAAAAACGAGTCATCGATTCTGAGGGGGGCGTTCTCCTATCGGCAGGTGCAGGTGCGGGCAAAACATTTGTGCTAGTGGAGCACCTTGTTGATCGCTTGCGTCGCATTGTTGAAAAACACTCTGGTTTAGGTGAACAAGATCTTGTGCAATTGGCCCTAGAGCAAGTCCGCCAGACTGTGGTCATGACTTTTACACGCAAGGCTGCAGGCGAGTTGCTTTTGCGTTTGCGCAAACGATTGCGAGTTGAAAAAGATGAGTCAGAAGAGTGCCATGCCTATTTTTGGGATAAAATTTCACGCAAAATATCAGAAATGACCATGACGACGATTCATGGCTTTTGTTTAAAGCTTTTGAAGGGAGACTATTTTTCTCATATTCCTGATTCTCTTGATTTGGTTAGTGAATTGGAGATTTTCCTAAAAATAGATGCACTTTTTACGGATTGGGTGGAACACCATTTGCAAGAATCTTCGCTTCCTAAAAATCTTCTATCGTTGTTTATTGAAAACGAAAGAAGAATTCTCTCTTCATTTGTTAAAATTTTTTCTGATCCCTCTCTGCGGCTAGAGTGGCGCAGCTCTCGTAGAGTCGGGACCGATCACAATGAATTAAATGAGGTCATGCGTGAGATTTTGCGCTTAGAGGGGCTTGAAAATTGGTTGCATCCCTTTTCTTTTCCGACGGCCACAGAGAATGAAGACAAAAAGTGGTTGAAGTATATGACGGCTTTAGAAGAATTAAAGCCTTATGATTTTTCATGTGCACAGACTTGGCGAGTCTTTGCTGAAATTGATGCCAGTTTGCCACGAACTGTTGGTCCTCGTGGTAAAAATGCAGACCCCGTTGATTGTCGTAATTGGGAGCTGACTAAGAATGTGCGAGATAAGGTTTTGCGCAAAATGGGGGAGTCATTTTTGGTGTTTATTGAAAATGAAGATGCCATTAATCTTTGGGCCCAGGTAATGAGAGATATCTTTTCGTATATTGAACACAATTATTTTTTGCAAAGAGGTATTTCCTTTTCGGATATTGAATATTTGACGCTGTTGGGATTAGAAGAAGAAGAGGCTTGTCAAAAAATTCAGACTGATTTTAGTTATCTTATCGTCGATGAATTTCAGGATACTTCAGAAGTTCAATATCGCATTATTAAGAAGGTGCTAGGAGGAGATCTTGGTCGTCTTGTTGCCGTTGGAGATGTAAAGCAGGCTATTTATGGCTTTCGCGGAGGAGAACTCGGGGTCTTTTTTGAATGTGAGCGCGATATTCCCCACAATTTAGGCTTATGCAATAATTATCGTTCGCATCGCGAGGTCGTTGATTTTAACAATGACCTTTTTAAATTTCTATTTCCCAAGAGCTTGGGATTTGAGGGCGTGGCATTGCATGAGACACCTGCGACTCCCCAGTGTGTACCTCTGGAGATTTTGCGCGAAGAGATGGGGAAAGTTGTGAAACTTGCAGCAAACTGGGATGGCGAAGAGAAGCTGAGTTCAGAAGAATTGAATCGAGCAGAGGCAGAATGCATTTTTTCAAAAATTCAAACATTGAGCAAGGAAAATGCGGGAGAGAGCATTGCTGTCCTTTATCGTAAACTCGCTCCGGCGAAATTCCTCATTCGTAAGTTACTAGATGCAGGAATTGGTTTTGTGGCGCAAAGTAAAATTTCGCAACAAGATGATCCTATTCTGGGAATGTTTACCGTTTTATTGGCCGATGTTATGTCGCACTCTCAAGATGACTCTTTTGTTTTTTCGAACTTAATGATTCCTAGTTATTTGAGTCTATTGCATCTTGATTCTGCTGCGTTTGATTTGGCATCTTGTCGTGCCTTTGTCACAAATGCCAAGCTCTATGGTATTTTTTTGGCATTTGAAATGTTTTTAGAATCTTTGCATTTGGCCAATTCCGGGTATCGCAATAATTTGAAAAAGATTAAAGAGCTTTGTCTTCTAGGAGAAGATTCTTTTGAAAAAATTTATGGACTGTTAGATAAAGGGCGAGAAGAGCAGTATAAATTCGAGTTTAAGCAAGGAGAACGGACAGTTGTTCAAATTTTAACAGCGCATGCTTCTAAAGGATTAGAATTTGAGCACGTTTTTCTTGGTGGTATTTCAACAAATGGGGCAATGCGAGTGGATGCACCTTTGGTGGGGGACTCTTTAAAGAGTTTGCGCTTTAAAATTGAGTTGGGGCAGCAGGACTACTATAAAACGCCTATGTTCTTTTTAGAGGAGAAGCGCGCTACTCACAAAGATTTTGCGGAATCCTTGCGCCTTTTCTACGTTGCCTGCACGCGGGCCAAAAAGACGCTTAGCTATGTGGACATTCAGTCTGTGACTAAACTTAATGCCAATTCTTGGATTAATGGTTTGCGGCAATGGGAAATTGAGCGCAATCCTCTGTTGGGCTGGCTTACGGTTGAAACACAGGATTTAGCTTGGGAAAATATCTTGAATGAAACTCAAGAAAAAAATGTTCCACTATTTCATCTCAGCCCTGTCGGGATAACGGATAAAATTTTGGATCATCAGCAAAATGCGGTTTTGTCAGAGCTATCTGTGACACGACTTGCTCTTTTATGGCAATGTCCTCGTAAATTTTACTTGAAAAATATTTGTCGTTTTTTACCTGAAGAATTAGAGCTTTTTTCATCATTACTGGGGACGACTTATCAAGAAGAGGAAGAGGAAATCAAATGGTCTGAGGATAAGGTTGAAGAAGAAGATAACTTCGTTAATACTGCAGATCGAGGAACTCTTTTGCATGCAACAGTTGAAACATGGATCAAAAGTGAGTTTTTGGAGGAGGGAGAGCTTGATCCTTCAGTCCGAGATGCCTTTCTTTATTTAAAGGAGGAGCTATCTACTTTAGTAAGTCGCTTTCACTTTATTTCGGAAAAAGAGTGCAAATTTCCTTTAGGGGGAATTACTGTCGTGGGTATTCCTGATCTTGTGATGATCCCATTAGAGTCGACATCATCTGTGGAAATTTGGGATTTTAAGACAGGGCTTCGACGGGAGCAAAAAGAAAAAGCTTATTGGTTTCAACTTCATGCTTATGCTTTTGCGTATTTTACTCTGTATGGGCGCAAACAAACGGAGCAAATCACTCTAGTATTGGCCTATGCTGATGAATCAAAAACGGTAAAGCGGTCGGTGAGTTATCGAGAAGTTATTGAGAACTTAGAGGAATCTCTCTCGCTATTGCACAAACTTGACGAAAAAAATCGGAATAGTTGTGCTTTCTGTCAATTTCAGCCTTTGTGCTAGAAATTTTTTCCAGTTGGACAAACATAGCAATCTCCAAGCCTTATGTTAAAATAATGGGGTATTTATATACCTTGTGAACTCAAAAGATATGAGGATGATTATGAAGCATTATTTATTAGGCTGTTTATTGTGTTTTCTTTTGGCCCCTTTGGCCCATGCAGGGGAAGATTCTAAGTATAACTTTTCTTGGCTAGACGCTGATAAAGAAGTTTATGTCTTGCAAAATCGGACTTTCAGAAAAGATGGTAGCTTTACTTTCTCTCTCTTGGGCGGGATGACGACTTCAGGCGCCTTTTCTAAGGGACAGGTTGCCAGTGCTCGCTTTAGTTACTTCTTTAAAGAGGAATGGGGGATTGAGGGTGTTTATTCTCAAAATTTTAGTAGTGAAAATAGCACGGCCGAGGCTCTGCAAGCGGGATTGAGTGTTGTTCCTTTTATTCGTAAACCTGTTAACTACTATGGCGCAATGGTGCTGTGGGCGCCCTTTTATGCCAAGCTCAATGCATTTAACGGTATTTTCTATTTTGATTGGATTTTTGGTTTAGGGGTTGCCTCAATAACAGATGAAAACAATAAAAGCTCTTTTGGGACGAATAAAAGTTCTTCTGAAGAATGGATGCAGGAAACAAGCACAGGGGTAATGTGGGAAACCGGCTTGCGCTTCTATCTCTCCTCTTCATGGAGTCTGCGCCTCAACATGACGACCATTCACTATCAAGCAGAAAGGGCCGTATATAACAATGAAACAGGTCCTAAAAAATGGTTTTCAAATTACGACTTATTATTAGGTGTTAATTACAGTCTATAAAATTATAAAAAGGAGAACACGATGTTCTCAAAACTTGTTTTCTTATTTTGTATTTTATTTACTTTTTCTTCTTGGGCCTCATATCAGCAAGCAGAGAATTTGTTCCAGCAAAAGAATAAGCAAAGAGGAACTTATCGGGCCATCATCAAGGAGCTTGTGGCAGCAGGCTATTATCATGGTGTTGTTCCACTCCTTAAAGAGGAAATGCACAATTCAACTTATGGCTTGAGTCAGGATATGGAAGAAGTATTGGATTTGGTGAGTTGGCGTGTTGGGACTCGTACTTTTCAGGCGATGAATAAAACACAATTGCGCTCCTCTAATTCTGCGATTATCTCTTTTATTCGCGCCAAAACAGCATTTCGTTCCAGAAGTTATAATGAAGCCTATGAATTTGCCCATAAAGTAAAAAGTGATCATTGGGCCTATCCTTATGCTTTGTTGATTCGTGCTTCTATTTTGACTCTGCAAAAGAAATACGAGGAAGCGCTTGATACTTATGATCTCTGTATTAAGGCTTCAAAATCGGCAGCAAGTGGTGAATCATTTATCGATCGTAGATTGCAGTATGAAAGCAATACTGATTTTTGTATTGTCGGTAAGGCGCGTGCTTATTATGCGGATCGAAAATATGAAAAAGCAGATCTTGCGTATCTCGATCTTTCTAAGAATGCCTATTTTTGGCCGCATATGCTTTATGAGGAGGCTTGGAACAGTTTTTATAAAGGTGACTATAATAGAACCTTAGGCAAACTCGTAACTTATCGTTCTCCTTTTATTGATTTTGTCTACAATCCAGAAGTGGACGTGTTAAACGCCTATTCCTATCTCAAACTTTGTTTGTGTGATGATGCCAGAAAAGCAGCAGATCGTTTTTATTCAGAATATCAAAAGCCGGCAGAAGCGGTGCGTTCACTCCTC
>QKCN01000090.1 GCA_003245675.1 Bacteriovoracaceae bacterium
GAGAAACTTTTTTATTTCTTCTGCTTTTTGGGCCGAAATATCTTGTGCAAAAGAATTGGCGATAATGCCAAAAATGAGAAGAAATAATAAGACTAAAAAACGCATAAAATCTCCTGTGAAGACAAAGCTTGTCTTTAGTTTTATCGGTCAGTTAGAGGTCCTGCTTGAGTTTTTTGTTTTTATAAAAGTGTCTATTTTTTAAACACTGACTTTTAGTCTTGTACAAAGAAAGTTTCATTGCATCTTTAATACATTGTTTTTGTGATCCTTTTGTTGGCCCAGCTCTTGCAGAGTAAGTCTTGATCTATTTTATTAGGAGTTGTTTATGAAAAGAGTATTGGTCTTTTTTATGCTGCTTTCTTTGTCTTTTCCTCTCTGGGCGGATATCCAAAAAAGAGGTTACAAAGTTGACATTTTTGATGATGGCCGTTTTTCAGCTGAGGCACTCATTCAAATACCTCGAGATATGTCACTAGAAGATATTTTTCTAGAAGGTTTTTGGAATCCTAAAATTGTTGTCGATATGGATGAAGATGTTGTGGGGATGAAATTTGAAAATGGAGACCCTAAGAGTTTTGAAAATCAAACATTCAAATTAAATGTAACAGGAAAAAAATTTATAAAGATGACTTTGCCTTCAAACTGTCGGCTACAGGTTAATAAAGATTTTAGTATCTTACAGGCTCACCATAGCATTCTACAGGCTTGTGATGTTGATATGAATTCAACTGCGGCCAATTTTCTTTTTGCTGATAAAGGAACGACGCGCTTAGGTTGCTGGGAGGATGTCTCGGGAGAAAAGTTTTGTCATATGAAAAGTCAAGGGCAGGCTAAGGCGATTAGCATTCCTTTCTACAGCCGTTCGCAGGCTTATATGGCGATCTCTGCGGCATACAAGTATATTTTCAACGCTTTCTTGATGGAACACTTTCTTTATGGTGTTGCTGATGGTGATTCAAACAGCGACAAGACTTTTGTAGATACTGATGTGTATCAAGATTATGTTCAAGAGGGGCAAACCAAGGCAAAATGGCTGAGACAGTGTGATAGTAAGTGGAAGCATCTTAAGTCAGGAATTAGTGAGACGGTGTATTTTAATGGTTATGTGCGCTAATAAAAAAAGCCTCCTAGTTGGAGGCTTTTTTTATTGCTTAGCGCTGAGTTTGTTCAAATGATTTTTCTCTTTTCTTCTCATCTTTTTTAAGGCGTTTAATAATCGCCTGGCTCCAGTCTGGTTCTGGCTCCAAGTAAAATGCAGGGTCAAGATACTTGGCATCTGGAGCAAAATACTTTTCAGGCCATTTTTGCTCTTTGTTGAAGTTTTTGACGAGTCTTTTAAGGCGAGCACCCACATTGCCACCTTTGCGATTGATATAGTTTTCTTGACCATCTGGGGCAAAACGAGAAAATAATCCTGCGCCAAATGCTTCGACAATTCCGACAATACGTGCAGGAAAACTGCCATTGACGTAGCCATATAGCATCATTCCAAAGAGGTGATACCAGGCACCGTATTTATCTCCCCAGTTAAAGTGATGATGAATTTCTGAAAGACGTCGCGTGAGAGAACGATGGTCTCTGTTATTCCCAAAATCACCATCATTCCAATATTCAGAGAAAATATTTTCAATAGTGAGTAAGCTCAAATAGATATCGCCATTATTGAGTTGATAACTTTTGCGGAAAACTTGATCTAAGGTAACACTGTTAAAGGCAAAAGAGTTTACATAAAGCGTAAGTTCTTTTTCTTGTCCCGTGACTAGAAAGCGGGAACTAACACCTTTAAATAAGGCGTGCATGAGCTTACTAAAAGGCTTCATGGCAATGGCCCTCATTTGGCGATACTCTTTGGTTGATTTAAAATCAGGATGCCAATCATGAACATTTCCCATTTTGGGCGTAATTTTATGTTGCTCATATTCTTCGTACACAACTTGCATAAACATCTTGGAAATGTTTTTCACTTTGAAAGGCTTGGAGTGTGTTCCATCAATAGAAAAGGTCGTTCCAACTGCATATTTAAGCATTAACTCCTTTGCTTCTGGAGATATTTCTAATGCTTCAATTTCTTCTTTTGTCCAAGTATAATCAGGTTTGTCTTCAAGAATAGGATTGATGACTTCTTTTTCATTGGCATCAGCATATTTTACGGCCAACTCTTCTTTGGTTTTTTTGTCTTTTAAGGTATGCTCTTCGTCTCCTTTGAGCATGGCCATCCCATTTTGAAGAAAGACTTTTAGTGAGCCAGCAAGCGCAACATCTCCTTGAAGATCAAAGAGCTCATAGCTTTTTTGGCGGTAGTAGTAGCCGTAATAGGGATCCATGTTGAGTTCTTCTTGTGGCTCCATGTAAAAAGGATTTTCCAGATCAACCAACTGGCGTAAGCGATATTGTTCTAAAACATAGAGGATATAGGCCGTTGTCACCGCATCTGATTTCCAAACAATGTTTTTGCGGATAACTGTACCACCAGAAAAGAAAATACCGCCTTTCCAATGAATGCCACTTTCATCTTCCTCTAAATTGTTGATAAGAAATTCTATTCCTTTTTTCAACATCTCATGAGTCATACGAGAATTGTCCTTGAGGTCAATAAGAGAAGCAAGGGCATAGGCCGTGGATTGCATTACATCATCCGTCCAGTCTTGTTCCCAAGAGCCATTCTCTTTTTGAGTTTTCCATAAACTAGACAGCATGCTTCCAACACTCTGTTCGATGCACTTTACTCCAAGACTGTAGGCATGAGCTGCAGTGTAATGAAGTGTAAAGGAGTTAGGGTAGTAGATGTCATACTTGTGTGATTTTTCTTTTTCAAAAGCCTCATTGACCAATTTACAGGCGGCGGCAACACCCTCCGTTGTTTCAAGTTCACCATACATTGCTAATGCAGAGAGGACATTAGTATTGACGACAGCATCGACATCATTGACACCATAGGGAATGTAGTTTCCTTTATAGCTGGGAATGATGTTTCTCAGCGCGAAAAATTTTGCTTCATGAGAGAGCCAAGTTAAAAAGGCTCCACTACCGCTTTCTACCTTTGTTCCAAAGATATTAAAAAAATGGGCCTTGTGTCTTTTCTTATCTACAAACTCGGAAAAAATCGTTCCAATAGGCTCTGCACGCATCCAAGACGGACCAGGAATCGCTCCACTTTTTTCAGCAACTTTGCGATTCATCATCAAAGCGCGATAGCCTTGGGCCGTGTCATCTGAGTCATTGGCCACATTGGCCGCGTTGTTGATAAATCGACTTTTAAGATCGTAGTGAGTTGGTCCATGAACCATTTCGGGGTTGTCGTCTTTTTTCTTTTTCTTGGCAACTTCTTTCATAGGAATCCAGGGCCAAAAATTGAAGCTATCGTTACTTTTGTAAGCAAGAATATTTTCAACGGCCATGGCCAGCATTGGAGGGATCGCATCTAGCTCTGGATTTTCGAGATACATTTTTGCCAAAAGATTGTGAATGGTGGCAACTGAGAAATTGTTGGAGTCATAAGCACCCTTTCCCGCAGGTCCTAAAAGAGGGAAGTTGGTGAGATTGATCATATAACTTGGCCATTCACCCTTAAACTTTTCATAATCGACCGTTTCTTGGACTTGAGTGGCTTGAAGATAATTTAAGCCTCGCGCGACAATTTCTTTTAGAGTGTCATTATCGACGACTAATTGTGGCTGCTCACTTTGTTGCTCCGTGGACGCAATTTGCCTTAAAGGCTTGTCATACTTTTTGGCCGAAGGGCTAAAGCTACAGGCAAAAAGCGAGAGTATGATTAGCTGAGAAATGAGTTTAGCGGCAAAATGTTTCATTACTTTCCTCCAACAGAAAATAGTCCATTTAGCTTTTCGAGCGAAAATGCAAGATCATTTAATTTGGGGGACTGTTGAGAATTAAAGCGGAAAGACTTGCCTTTGCTATTAGAGGTTTTCCATTTCATATTCCATGGGAACTAGAACTTGGATATTTTGTGCTTCTAATGATGTGGGGAAGGGATCATGAGATTTTACCCTTGCAACGGCCTCCAAAGATGCTTGATTGAGGGTTTCGTAGTTCGAGGGGTGCTGTAGTTTAATCTGAGAAAAACTTCCATCTTTTTCAATAGTTAGGCTGATCACCACCAGACCTTCTTGCTTTAGTTTTCGGGCCAGGCGAGGGTAATGTTTTTGAGCCACAATATGGCGGCGCAGAGCCGCCAGGTAAACATCCTTTATTTTGGCGTTGGCGGAAGCTGTTGAACTTTTCTTTTGCTGGCTTGGTGTTATGCCAGAGGCTTGAGCTTTTGCACTTTGCTTTTGGGCCATCTGCTTTTGTTTACGCAGTCCTTTTTTGGAAACCTTAGGGGGCGGAGAAAGCGTCTCTTTTTGAAAATAACTAATCTCGATTCTTTGCTCTCCTCGACTAAGCAACTGTGTCTGTGGGTCTGTTTGTAAACTCAATGCAAAGAAGAGTCCGTGTAACACACAAGAAAGAATTAAGGCATGGAATATCTTTACTTTAAAGCGAAATTTCATAACTGCATTTTTAGCATAATTACAAAAAAACGCCAAAGAGAGCTTCGCTAAATCGTGATTTATATGTAAAAATTATGTTTAAGCGACAAGGAGTAAAAATGAAGCTTGGCCTTATTCAGATGACTTCCACTGAATTGTGGGAGCATAACATAGAATTTATTGATAAAGAGCTTTCTGTTTTGGTCAAAAAGGGAGTGCGTCATGTATTTCTCCCTGAGGTTTTCTTTTCTATGTCTAATGGTGAGGAAGGCCCTCGTCATCTTGTTGCTTTTGGCAGCGAGTACTTTGCTATCATCCAAAAGTTGGCGCAAAAGCATGGAGTTTTTCTGCTCGGGGGAACTGTTGCTTTTAAAAACGAGGAAGGGGAAGTCGTTAATCGCTCTTTAAATTTTAATCCTCAAGGCGATTTGCTTGGTTTCTACGATAAGCGCAAACTCTTTTCCTGCGATTATAAAACTCGTGATGGGAAGCATATTTTACTTAATGAAGGTAAGCACTATAAGGCTGGCGAAAAAGAAAAGATCATTGATCTTGGAGACTTCCGTCTGGGGCTGACAGTTTGCTTTGATTTGCGTTTTCCAGAGTTATTCCGCTCTTACGGGCGTCAAGGGGTTGAGCTTATTTCTGTGTCTTCAGCTTTTACACAGGCGACAGGAAAGGTGCATTGGGAAGCTCTACTTAGGGCCCGGGCCATTGAGAATCAATGTTATATCGTAGCCTGCAATCAAGTTGGAAAGCACAATGAACGTGTTACAAGCTGGGGACACTCTATGGTGATAGATCCTTGGGGTGAAATTCTGCTCAATGCCGAAAGTGAGCTTGGAGCATTTAATTGTGAAATTGATCTAGATAGAATCAAAGCGGTCAAAGGCCGTATGAACGTTTTTTAGAAGAGGGTGTCATGTCGTTTTCAGCTGCTATTTTAAAAGATATGTTGGGGTCTGCGGTTAAAAATAACGCATCAGATGTTCATATTCGAGAAGGGGAAAAACCTTGTTTTCGTATTCATGGACAGATGACCCCCTTAAAGTCCAAAGAATTTTCTCGTGAGGATATGTTTGCTTTGGTCAATATTCTTTTGGCTTCTAAGAGTTTGACTTTAACTCAAGAAGATTTGCGCAAAGACTGGGACGGATCTTATGAGATCGAAGGGCTTTGCCGTGTGCGTTTTAATATCTTTTCTTTTCAAGGGCGTCTGGCAACAGTGATGCGTTTGATTAAAATGAAGGTTCCCTCCATTGAGGACCTGACTCTTCCGCTGGCATTGAAAAAAATTGCCATGCGTCCGCGTGGTATGATTTTGGTGACTGGGCCTACGGGGATGGGAAAAAGTACGACCATGGCGGCGATGCTCTCTCATATTAATCAAAATAGAAGGGCCCATATCATTACTTTGGAAGATCCTATTGAATATTTGCACTCCAATCACCTTTGTCGTTTAACGCAAAGAGAAGTGGGGGTCGATATCCCTGATTTTGTGACAGGCTTGCGTTCTGCTCTTCGACAAGACCCAGATGTTATTACCATTGGGGAGATGCGCGATACGGAAACGATCTCTATTGCCATGAAGGCCGCTGAAACTGGTCACTTGGTATTTTCAACACTACATACGACTGATGTCTTGGCCACCATTGGACGTATTATTGGTATGTTTCCAGCTGAGGAACAAGACAATATTAGAAAGCGCCTTGCTGATTCTCTGCTTGCAACTGTTGGACAGCGCTTGGTGAAAACAACTGACGGAAGACAAGTCGCCGTGCTTGAAATCATGGTTATGAATCCGGGGATTCGTGATTGTATTTTGGGCAAGGAAGAGCTGGGCAATATCTACACCCATATTCAAGAAGGGCAAACGACTAAAGGTAGTCAAACCTTTGATCAGCATCTTAGGGAATTGCTTAAGGCTGGAGTCATTGATGAAGATACGGCGGCAGAAGCGGCATCAGCAAGCGACTTCTTGAAAAAACTCGAATTTCATTAATAGGTACGTGGACACTTTTGCTAAACAGTGCATTAAACGCAGTGCTTAGCAAAAGTGTCCACGTACCTCAAGCTGCCGTTCTCTTTTTTTGAGATCGAAATCAGTTTCCCCTCTTTATTTCACATCAATTGCCAAATTTATCCTTCGATAAGGTAATCGGAGGACTGTTATATTTTATGAACTTTAAACTACTGACTCTGATTTTACTTCTTTTTATGAGTGCCTGTGTCGGCACAATTAAAGACAAGTCCAAAAAGACATCAACTTCTGTTGCCGCTATTGCCAAAGTCGTTTTCGATGGAGTTGTTGATGGGGGGGCTATTTCACATGACAAGCTATGGGTTCGCTTTAAGCCTGCAACGGGAGGAAGTGGAGTCTTTAGTTATCATGCTTTCTTAGATGGACTGACTATTCCACATATTGCTCTTAATATGAGTGCGGCTATTTATGACGATGAAGGTTTTATTGTCATGGCAATTCCTGAATTAAAAAAATTCACTCCTTATCGAATCAATGTTCGCGTTTACGATACGGCATACTCTCTCTATGATGACAACAATTCCAATATTGAAGTATGGACGGCAGATGATTATCTGCCTGTTTTTGATGGTGTTTCCAAACTTGAAAACGTCAATGGCATTGATGCTATGACTTCACTTAAAGTTCGTTGGAATACGGCAACGATCGATCCTACAGCTCCTTTTGATGCTTCTTATTCTATTTTAGGTTATAGCATTTATCATTCTACGGACGAAGGAGAGCTTTGGAGCATCTTGCGTGAGAGTGATCCGCTCAGTATTGATTTTTCAAAATATCCAAATTCGCATTATAAATCAGTGACTGATCCATCGGCCAGTGACGCTACCATAACTGGTCTTACTCCTGGCGCAAATTATTTTGTGGCCGTGCGTGCGCGCGATTCTTACTCTACGCCACGCTATGAAAGAAATTTTGTCATCAAAAGTCTTGATACCTATACTCATCAGCCCATTGAGTTCGCAGGTCTTACATCTGCTTCTGTTCCAGTTACCCAAGCTGGTTTTTCACAAGTCAAACTCTCTTGGCTTTCTTGCACGGCCTGTGGCGTTTATAAAGTTTACGCTAAGCCCGCCTCTATTGATAATGGTAGCGTTCATCCGGGAACCGATATGGCCTATTTGGTGGGAACTGTTTCCAACTTGGCCCTCACTGCAACGTCCATGGGTGGTCTTCTGAAAAATACGAGCTATAAAGTGTATATGCTTGCCTGTCATGACATGACTTGCGGTTGGGATGGGACGAGTTTGGATGAACGTGATGTCAAAGGACGTTTCAGTTCGCAGTCGATCACCACGACGCCGCCTATTGCTCCTTATTCAACAGAGCCTGATACACCAACTCAGCCGGCCGGAGAGGTTGGACTTACATCTCTTGATATAAATTTTGAACTAGATCAAACTTCGGGTTACTTTTCCAAAGTGAGAGTGTACCAAGTTTTAGATAAAAATGGTGATACCACCAACTATAATGGTGCAAATTTTCGCCTTATTTCTCGCAGTGTGGATGCCAATCTTCCTTACATTGATCCGACGGTTAATACTTCGCCACTTAATTATGCAACCAATCCCACGTCCATTCGCGTGGCCAATTTAGCCATGGGGCAAGAGTATTGTTTTCAAGTTCTACCATTTATTGAATACCCTGATCTCAATACGGAAGGGGATGAGATCACTTTAGCTCTTGCCGGTCGCCCACCTGTCGTTTGTGGAACGCCAAGCTACGTTGCGCCTGATTTTGGGGTGACATCCTTTTTTCCAATATGTTCTAATGTGACAGCGAATTCTGTAACAATTGCTTGGAGTCATCCTCCAACTCCCAATGTTATTTCGACTTACGAAGTTTATTCCAAGGAAGGATCAGGAGCCTTTACTTTTGCGGGGGTGGATGGTGCTTGGAATAATCATGATGCTGGCGATGACTATGCTTTAGAGGGAATGCTGTTAACAAGTGTTCATACTATGACGATTTCTAACCTTATCCCAAATACGACTTATGCTTTTGGTGTAAATACTTATTATAAACAAAGCGCTACTTCTGAGCCCATTAGAATGGTTCCTTCTGATTCCGCCGCTTCTGTTTATTGCACAACTGAAATGCCGGATGTTGTTCATGGTGGCTGGCGTGACATTTTTGCTGTGGGCCCTAAAATTGATGGGCTTCGCTACAATATTAAAGTTGATAATGGTGTTGATGCTGCTACTGCGCGCGAAGACTCAATTGTTCCCGAATTTATTTTGCCTGATCGTAAGATTCCGTATGAATGGTCCAACCGTAACAGTGCAACTGAAGCTGGTTATAGTGTTGGTGATGATGGTGGAAATGTTCCTGAATCTTCTACTACGGGGATGGTGCGGCTGACGTGGAATGATTTTACTGTTTATGGTTCCGATTACACTATCTCTGATTATTACACTGAGGGGGGAACGGGACTAGGGTATCGAGTGTACCGTGTTGCTCTTGATGATGTGCCAGAGCCAGATCGGCCAGGAAATGATGGTGATTTAGATACGAGATTTTCAAATGACATTCGAAGTGACACTAATGACAACTGGTCTTTGGGTACTCCTTTGCGGTTTGTAACTCATACTTACGATGTGTCTGCATCTATTTGGGATACCGAGCCTCATAAGATAGCTTATTCATCAAGTAGCATTAATTCCGATACTGATAATGGCTATATTATTTCGGCGGGCAATGTGCGCTTAAAAGGTGCAGATAAAATATTTGAAATAATCGATTATCCTCCAGCTAATGGGAAAACCTATTTCTACAAAGTGGTTGCTGTCTTTGCAGGTGTTAATGCTGATTTTGCTGCATCTCAAAGAATCAATACTGTCAAAGTCGTTGTTCCCCCTGATAATATGGCCCTTGTTCATCGCTGGTCTGCGAATCAAGAAATGTGTGCGCTTATTAATCGCGGTATTGGTGATAATTGCAAATCTCCTAATAAAACGGATGGAACTTTTGATGCAAGTCTTTGTTCTGATCCCGAGCGCAATTATCGTTGCGTTTTTGATGGAATGGGATCTTTTGAAGATGATAATGACGATGGGGTTCCTGATCCTTTTGAAACCAATCCTGTGACAGCAAGTGCTAACTACAATGGAGGAGCATTTGCCACGAGGTATTATGATGCTGTTCGCTCTTTTGTCATTGATCGTTTTGAAGCAGGATGGAATTTTACAATGAAGTCTGGACAGTGCCCTAATTCTGGAGATGCAAATGGATATTGTTGGGGGAGAACTTCTACCATTAATGCAAATGATGGAGAAGTTGGAGATCGTTTTGTTGCTTTTTATAATCCCTATGTAAAAACGGGCGCAACAACTTGGACAAGTGTGGGAAGCTTTTCTGATATTCAATATGGATTATATGGTGAAGGAGTTGTTTCTAATAATGCTTATTTGCCTCCGGCCATTGGAATTAATGGTATTTTAATTTCTGGGAGAACTGTTGTTGTTGACGGAGAGGCAAAAGAGAAAAAAGCCTTGAGCCGCAAGGAGTTTATGATTGCATCTTCTTGGGGGCAAGATACTTATGGCAGCAATACTCAGAACAGATATATATCTAACCTAGAGGGGGGAGGTACTTTGAATGGACATCAAAGCTGCAATGCTGGTTCTAATGCAATGCAGTTTAATGCTGATACATACGGAAGTAGTTTAGACTCTAATGCCTATCCATATCACAATCTTGCCCGTACAGGCTCGAATACAACTACTATTGGGAATTATTCGACTGCTTTTTGTGTTTCTAAATATGGAGCGCAAGATATTACTGGCAACCTTAGAGAATTTAATCGAGATCAGATACTTTGCGATGGCGTTGCTGACACCTTAGTTGGGGCTTGCTCATTTCGGGGCGATGATTCAGGATATGCAACATCATTGACTCCTATTTATGAAGCAAGCTTGGCAGAAGAAGAAACCCAGTTTGATTGGAGAACAAAAGATGGGTATTTTTTAGGAGAGACAGGTGGAAGCACTTACGTTATTTATGCAAACAAGGCATTTCAATACTTTTATCAAAATAATGGGAATTTTAGTCTATTTCAGGGGATGGTATTTGCCACAAGTTTAAATGATGATAATTTACTTCTCCCCATCACGGAGACAACCGATTTTGGATATTATCTCTTCAACCAATCAAGGCAAGAGATTACAGGGACTCCTAAAAATAGATATATTATTAGCAGCTCATCAATAATTGATTATTGGAAACGAATTAACGTCGATTTAAAATACAATGCAGCCTTTTGGGCATCTACTCGCTTCGTTGTCCATCTCGATGTCGCTGAATAGGTACGTGGACACTTTTGCTAAACAGTGCATTAGACGCAGCGCTTAGCAAAAGTGTCCACGTACCTCAAACCGCCGTTCTCTTTTTTTGAGATCGAAATCAGTTTCCCCTCTTTATTTCACATCAATCTCCAAATTTATCCTTCGATAAGGTAATTGGAGGACTGGTTACTTTTATGAACTTTAAACTACTTACTCTTGTTTTGCTTCTTTTGATGAGTGCCTGTGTCGGCACGATTAAAGATAAATCTAAGAAGGCATCAACATCGGTTGCAGCTACGGCCAAAGTTTCTTTTGATGGCGTTATCGATGGAGGGACGATTTCTCATAATAAATTATGGGTTCGTTTTAAACCTGCAACAGGCGGAAGTGGTGTTTTTAGTTATCACGCCTTTTTAGATGGTCTTACGAT
This sequence comes from Bacteriovoracaceae bacterium, assembly GCA_003245675.1. Classification (GTDB taxonomy): domain Bacteria; phylum Bdellovibrionota; class Bacteriovoracia; order Bacteriovoracales; family Bacteriovoracaceae; genus SZUA-425. The sequence goes on from QKCN01000090.1 coordinate 11,242, forward strand.
TGCTCATACTTCTTTGAACGCCGAAAATGCACGTGTTGATGATCAGGGATTTATTGTTATGGCAATTTCTGATCTGAAAAAGTTTACAGCGTATCGCGTATCGATAAAAGTTTATGATGCGGCTTACTCTCTTTATGATGACAATATTGCACTTACCACCGTTTGGACGGCAGACGATTATCTGCCTGTCTTTGATGGGATTTCATCTTTAGAAAACGTCAATGGTATTGATGCTATGACTTCGCTTAATATTCGTTGGAATACCTCAACTTCAGATCCCAGTGCTCCCTTCGATGCAGCTTATTCTGTATCTGGATACAGTGTTTACTATTCCACAGATGAAGGAGAACTCTGGGGCATTTTACGAGAAGAGAATCCTTACAGTATCGATTATTCAAAGTATCCACACTCAGCTTATAAGTCTGTCACAGATCCGTCGGCCAATGAAGCAAGCATTACTGGACTTACTCCTGGTGCGACTTATTATGTCGCCGTGCGGGCCCGTGATTCTTATTCTACCCCTCATTATGAAAGAAATTTTACGATAAAAAGTCTTGATACTTATACGCATCAGCCTATTGAGTTTGCAGGCCTTACTTCTGCATCTGTTCCTGTCACTCAAGCAGGATTTTCTCAAACAAGTCTTTCATGGATTTCCTGTTCTGCCTGTGATGTTTATAAAGTTTATGCTAAGCCTGCATCTGTCGATAATGGTAGTGTTCACCCTGGAACTGACAATGCTTATCTCATTGGGACTTTGTCAGACTTGTCTTTGACATCTTCTATTTTTGGGGGATTGACTAAAAATACGGACTACAAAGTCTATATGCTTGCATGTATTGATATGACTTGTGGTTGGGATGGAACGAACCTAGATGAACGTGATGTTAAGGGGCGTTTTAGTTCGCAGTCGATCACCACGACGCCACCTATTGCTCCTTATTCAACTGAACCAGATACGCCAACTCAACCGGCCGGGGAGATTGGGCTTACTTCCTTGGATATAAATTTTGAATTAGATGTTACTTCGGGTTATTTTTCTAAAGTTCGGGTCTATCAGATCTTGGATAAAGAAGGGGATTTGAGCAATTACAGTGGAGGTAATTTTAGATTGCTCTCGCGAAGTGTTGATGCCAATCTTCCTTATATTGATCCCACCATTAGTTCTTCTCCACTTAATTATGCAACTAACCCAAGATCTGTTCGTATTGCGAACTTAGAGATGGGGCAAGAGTATTGTTTTCAAATTTTACCTTTTATAGAGTATCCCGATCTTACTTTTGAAGGGCTGGAGACAACTTTACCCCTTGCCCGCCGTCCTCCTGTTGTTTGTGGGACACCGAGCTATGTGCCGCCAGATTTTGGGGCCACTTCATTTTTTCCAACATGTTCTAATGTTACTGCAACTTCTGTAACAATTACTTGGACTCATCCGCCAACGGCCAATGTAATTTCTAGTTACGAAGTTTATTCAAAGGAAGGAGCAGGCGCCTTTACTTTTGATGGAGTGGATGGAGCTTGGAATAATCATGATACAGGGGATGATTATATTCTCCAAGAAATGGTTTTATTAAATACAAATAGCTTAACGATTTCTGACCTTATCCCAAATACGACTTACGCTTTTGGCGTGAATACATATTATAAACCTGGGCCTACGGCCGAACCAATTAGAGCGATCCCTTCTGATGCCGCTGCTTCTGTTTATTGTACAACAGAACTTCCAGATGTCGGCCATAGTGGTTGGCGAGACGTTATTGCAATAGGCCCGAAGATAAATGGACTTAGTTATAATCAGTTCATTGCAAGTGGTAATGATGCAGAAACAGCAAGAGCAAATTCTATTATTCCCGAATTTTTACTTCCAGATTTAAAAATACCTTATGAGTGGGATGAAAAAGATTCTTTGACTGTTGCTCCTGAAAGCTCTTATACCATTGGGGATGGGGGAGGTAATGTTCCTGCAGCATCAACCAGTGGCGCAGTATATTTGCAGTGGAGTGATTTTAAAGTTCAAGGTACAGACTCGACTATTTCCAATTACTATCGTGATGGGATGACGGGCTTAGGTTATAAAGTGTATCGTGTTGCTTTAGAAGATATTCCTCCGACAGGACGGCCGGGAGATGATGACACCAATTGGAGTGACGACATCCGAAATGCGAACAGTGATTACTGGACACTCGCTACAAATTTGAGATTTGATACAAGGTCTTATGATATGAGTACAACTCTTCCTGATGAGGAGGCAGAACACTTTATTTCTTATTCTTCAGAAGATATCAATGATGATACAAACAATCCGAATCTTATTTCTGCCTCGGGGCAGCGGCAGCAAAATGGCGATATTGTTTATGAGTTGATTGATTATCCCCCTCAAAATGGAAAGACTTACATTTATAAAATTGTTGGTGTCTTTGGTGGCGTTGAAGCGGCTTTTTCTTCTAGCAAAAGGATTAATACTATTACGGTTATTTCTCCTCCTGACAATATGGCACTTGTGCATCGCTGGATTGCCAACCAGCAAGTTTGTGGTTCTATGCAAAGAGGAAGTACCAATGCTACTAACTGCAAAAGTAACGGACTTGACGGCAATGCCTGCTGTAATAGTTCTAATGAAGAGAAGTGCTCTGATGAAACAAGGAGCTATCGCTGTGAGTATAATGGGCTAGCATCGACAGTTGATCTCGACGATAATGGCGAAATCGATGTTCCTCAGGTCTGGAGTACGAATGCAAATACTTATACAAGGTATTATGACATTGGACACAGTACTTTGGTGGATCGCTTTGAAATGGGGTGTAATTTTACAAGAGGAACGTCGTGCAATGGGGGGGATTGTATTGATCAAATAAATTCTACCGTTTCGCCAAGTGCAGTGAACAATGTAAAGCTGACTCGTTCTAGTTATACCTCCACATCACATCATCAATGCTATATTAGTTTGGATGGTTCTAGCTGGAAAATGGTGCAGTCCCTTGGTCCAGATGTGTTAAAACCGCTGTCGAACATCGCAGGATCAAATAATGCTTATCTTGCTCCATTGAGTGGGCGTTCTCAGGAAGCTGCCCATGTTCTTTGCCAAGGTCAAAATCTAACACTTGAAGGCGCAACTTATACAAAAAGACTTGCTAATAGAAAGGAAGCTGTTGTTTTTACGAAAAGACATGATCAACATGTGAATCTTGCTAAAGACAATATTTCTTCGCAAAGGTGCTTACTAGGGAAGTACCAGCTAAATAATCAATATCCGATAGGGGTAGCTCCAGATTACAATAGTAATACTTACAACCTTTATTCTATTTCAATGTCTAACCGATCAATTGTGACAGGCTCACGCCCTTCTGGGGGGAATTACTCGACAGCTTTATGCTCTTCTCACTATGGCCTGCAAGATGCCCATGGGAATGCTGGAGAATATCTTATGGAAAAAATCCACTGTGAGCATACTGCTGATGCAACCAGTATTGAATTTTGCACTACTGATCCCGCAAACTATACGGTCTTAGATGATGGTACTGCTAATAATGAAAGTACGACGATAAATCTTGTTAATGGTGATGGCTCTTATTATTTTTTTGATAGAACAGGTCACTCAATGGGAGCATCGCCTGAGGAAATGATATGGAGTAATAGTCTTTGTTATTCGTATTCATCTCCTTTCATTAATACAGCAATGGGGCTTTCTTTTTCATGCCAAGGAGCGAGTTGTCATAGCGCAGGAGGTTTATATACGGATCAAGATGATAACACTTTGATAACGTATTCTTACTCGAGTGCAACTTATCCTTGGACTACGATTGATCGACAAAGCCCAATTTTGATCGATGACACTACCAATGAACAGCATTATTTATCGACTTTGCGCTATGGAAATAGTTTAAGCACCGATTCAGTCTTCCCCAATGGTTTAGCGTTGACCATAGATAATGATGTATGGGTTTATTCAAGTGGCTATGGTGGACCTTATAGTGCGACTATTGTAAATGAACAAGGAAATGAAGCATACGGACTGCAATTCGCTCCTCGCTGCGCTACTGCAATTTCTGAACTATAGGTACGTGGACACTTTTGCTAAACAGTGCATTAGACGCAGCGCTTAGCAAAAGTGTCCACGTACCTTTTATTTTAAGTGTCCACGTACCTTTTAGAGTTTTAAGACATCCGTCTTAAACATATAGTCGTGAAGCATTTTGTGCTTCTTTTCAAAAACCGCAGGGATAAAAGAAAACAAAGTGACTAAGGTTAGGAGATTTCCCAGAGTTTCTCTAAAAAGAACCTGAGTGAAAGTCAGGGTTTCACCTTTTTGATGAATAACTTCGATCTTCGTCAACATCTTCCCAATAGACTGACCATTGCGTGATTCTAAAATAGGAATCCAGATTAAGAAGTTGAGTGCTCCTGCTACATAAGGTATGTATTCTTTAAAATCAGCGATATCTTCTGCGAGATAAGTTTCGGTCAGATAGATGAGACCAAATGTTCCGATGGCCACAAAAATGTAGTCGATGACTTTCGCGATTGCGCGAATTTGCAGAGTCGCGGGTTTATCATTTGATTCCATGACATCTTTTTTCTCACCGACGCTTTCTCCATAAACATCCGTCAGTTGATTGTTGCCGGCCCGCTTAGAAGATTCCAAATGAATTTTCTTGGCCGCAGCTTTTTTTCTTTGTTCTCTTTTGGCAGCGACTTTTTTCGCTTCTTCTGAATCTTCAGCACCCTTCGAAGTTTTGTCTTCTTCAACTTCAAATGACCAATCGTTTTTATCACTCATAAAAAATACCTACTAGTGGAAGAGTCCAAGTTTATAACAAATGACAACGCATACCAAAATGGGACTTAGAAATTTTATTACAAAAGTCCAAACTGGTACAAAGTATTTTCTCTCATTCTCATTAAATTCGGCCAATCTTTTTTCTTTACTGAAAAACCAACCCGTGAAAATAGCAATGAGCATACCACCAATGGGAAGAGTCCAATTGGCCGTTAAGGAGTCGAGGCGATCCATGACGGCAAGCTTGGTGAAAAAAAGAGAAGCACCATTTGCCAGTGCTGATCCAATGCCAATGAACCAAATGGTAACAGAACACCAGATTGTCGCCTTCTTGCGACTTATATCAAAGGTTTCGTGAACAAAAGAAACTACTGGCTCAAGTAAAGAGATCGTTGAAGTGAGTGCCGCAAAAGCAACCAGTAGGTAAAAGATTGCTGAAATAAATGCCCCGCCAGGCAGTTGATTAAATTGCACTGTCAGAGAAGTAAAGAGAATGGTCGCCGATTGCTTGATTTCCATATTGGTGCCGAAAATGATGGGATACATCATAAAGCAGGCCATGATGGCGATCAGTGTATCAAAAACCACAATCCAGATTCCCGATTTTACGAGACTGACATCTTTAGGAAGGTAGGAACCATAAACCAAAATACATCCCAAGCCTAAGGAAAGTGAGAAGAAGGCTTGTCCTACTGCTTCGAGTACGGAGCTTGAGTTGAGCTGGGCGAGATTAAAGTTAAAAAGAAAATTCCAAGTGTCGCTGATACCGTAATTATAAATAGATATGCTGGCGATAATAAAGATCATAATCCCTAGGGCCGGCATCATGATTTTGACTGCTTTTTCAATGCCAGAAGTTCCTCTTAGCACGATAAAGGCGGTAATAAACATGAAAAAGGAGTGGAAACCAACTTGTTTCCAAGGAGAGCCCAAGAAGCCAATGAAGTGAGACTCTGTTGTGTTGGCACTGAGCTTATGGAGTGAGCCAGTAATGGATTCAATAAAGTAGTCGATGGTCCAACCGGCCACAACTGAGTAGTAAGAGAAGATTATCATCGAAGAAAAGATGCAGAGTAGCCCCAAGCCTTTCCAAAAAGGCGAGTTTTTGGAAAGCTTTTTAAAGGTGCCCATGGCGTTGAGGCGGGCCGAGCGACCTAGACTCATTTCGGCAATGACGATAGGAAAGGCGACAATAAAAACGGCCAAAAGGTATACGAGAACAAAAAGACCGCCCCCGTTGCTGTGAGTCATATAAGGAAATTTCCAAATATTCCCAAGACCAACTGCTGATCCCACTGCTGCCAAAACAAATCCAAATCCCGAACTCCATTGTGTTCTGTTTCCTGCTGCCATCTACGCTCCATTGTCCATATTGGTTGAAAAAATGTATAATATTTCAAGTTTAACTCGAAAACTGATGATTTTTCAAATATTTATATGAAAAATAGGGGAACTTAATATGCAATGTTTTGATCTGGAAAAGTGGCAGGAGTGTATGGCCGATTCTAAGGCGTCTGTCGGCCTTTTTGGAATTGATGAAGTCGGGCGAGGTCCACTTGCTGGACCCGTTGTTGCTGCATCGGCACTACTAATGAACCCCTTAGAGAACAAAACCATCTTAAGAGAGCTAGAAAATTTGGGAATAACTGATTCTAAAAAATTGAGCAGCAAGCGTCGCCGTCAGATACTCGATGAACTGAAAATTCCTATTTCTCTTGAGGAAAAGGAGCCTTATTGCTCTTTATGGGATGGGAAATTGGTTTTAGGACTCGCTTCTTGTTCTGCCCAAGAGATCGATGAAATGAATATTTTGCAATCAGCTCTACTTGCAATGTGGAAGTCCTACACCTTGATTAGAAATAAGTTGCAACTGCAAGATGGTCTGATTCTCATAGATGGAAATAAGCCTTTGAAAAATGATGTGGGCCCAATGCAGATGCAAACAGTAGTTAAGGGCGACCAAAAATCGCTTTTAATTGCCCTTGCCTCAATTTGGGCCAAAGAGTATCGCGATCACTTAATGGTAGAGTTAGCTGATAAATATCCTGGCTATGGCCTAGAAAAACATGCTGGATATCCAACCAAGGCTCACTACGAGGCCCTTCGCAAATTAGGGCCATCGCCAGTGCACCGCTTGAGTTTTAAAGGGGTGCTTTCCTGAAAGGATTGGAATTTGAACGACAAGTTTCACGTGTTTTTCATGAAAATGGACTTCCAGTCCTTGTTTCTTCTTTGTTTTTACGCAGCCTACAAGCTGGGCAAGCTGATCTGGTGCGCTATTTTCCTCGAGAAAGAGTGGTCGAACTATGGGAAGTCAAATCTGGAAAATCTAAAATTTCTGAGCTGCAAAAGAGAAGATTGGGGCAAAGTTTAAGGCTTTTGAGCGCAATTTTCCGTTCAAGGGGAAAAATGAGCCTTTGTGAAGAGGTCAAAGCATTCCCCAATTGCCAATTTAAAACAAGTTCTTTAACCTTATAGTATGCAAGCATTTAAATCATACATTCTATTTATTGTTTTATCCTTATCTCTTGCGGGACTAACTGTTCCACAGGCTCAGGCTGAAGTGCCTGTTAAAGGGAAAGTGATGATGAGTATGGCCCTCTATGGAACTGGTGGGGGAGCTTTGCTTGGTTTTGCTTCTATGGCCTTTGGCGCCAAGCCAATTTCTATTGCACGCGGAGCCTCTTTGGGTCTTTACGCTGGAATTCTTTTTGGTGGTTACATTATTCTCTCTTATCACTATAAATCTGTGCTCTACAATACTGAAGAGTATCCTACCAATGGTGGCTCAGGTGGCAGTGGTTATGGAGATGATACCTACAATCAAGATGCTCCTCTTATGGATAGTCCTAGCTATTTTAGAGGTGCAAGTCTTAACCCAGTCTTTGATTTTTACGAGGAAATGGCCACCGACGAAGATAAGCGTGGCTTTAAACCCCTTAAGAAACAAAGGGCCCTTGATAGCATTTCAGTTAATATCCTCAGTTTTTCTTTCTAAATAAAAACTCTTCGTTTCGACGTCTTTTTGTTTTTCTTGCAAAAGTGACCGATCGGTCATATAAAAATGAACAAGTGTTCATTTTTCTGTGATGAGGGTGTATGAAAGTTAAAAGAGGTCGGCCAAGCAAGGAAGAAGCAAGAGATACGCGCAAGATAATCTTAGAGAAGGCTTTAGAGCTATTTTCTTCCAAAGGCTATATCGGAAGCTCTGTGGGGCAATTGGCCCAAATGGTCGGTGTGGCCAAAAGCGCTATTTATTCTCACTTCAAAAACAAAGAAGAAATTTTCGAGCAAATTTTTGATCTCTATGGCCCTCCATCCATGATTAGCATCATCAAAAATTCCCCTCTCCAAAGACTGGAAGAAAATCCTCAAGAAGCTCTTTTAGAAATTTTGCGGCAGATTATCGCCGTATGGGAAGAATCGCGCTCTTATTTTGGCCTCGTCTTAGTTGCGCTAAAAGGAGAAGGGCCTCTCGGCAAATTGGAAAAGGCAAAGCTCCTTAAAAGTAGCGTGGCGCAGATGAAAGAGATCGTAAGGGAGCGCATTGAGTTCCTCCAAGAAAAGGGAATTATTAGCAACGAAAGATCTTCCGATTTTTTGACCATAGAGCTTCTATATCCTTTGGGAATGATCCGCATTTTACATTTTGGGCCAGTTAGTGGAAGCAAGGACATCGCAGAAGGTAAGAGCTTAATCGAAGAGCATATAAAGTATTATCTCAATCAAAATTTAGTCCATCCCAAGGGAGGAAACTAAGATGAAGATTTATATTTGGTCATTTGCATTTTCACTTTCATTTCTTTCATCAGGAGTTTGGGCATCTGCGGAGTATCAAGAATTTGTTGATTTACTCAAAAGCAATAATACACAGCTCAAAGTTTTAGAATTAGATCCAGATATTTTAAGTCAAAGACAAAAAGCTTATTGGGGAAAATATGATACCCAATTGAATGTGAAGACTTGGCTCTATAAAGACAATAAGGATCCTGACGTGGCAACCATGCCGCGCAATTTTCAGGTTAAGGCCATTGAACTTTCTTTGAGTAAAAAAATTGGAGCAGGGGTTCGCAGCACAGTTTGGGCACAAAGAATGGGGCAGGATTTTGAAACTCAAACCCCTACCATGACAGGATTTTCTAGTGAGAACCAAGCGCTCGCCAAAAATGGCATTGGGGCTTCTCTCAATGTGGATTTATTGAAAAATATCGGAGGGCAACTCGATCAGGTTCAGGAAGAAGGTCTTATATTGCAAGATCATTTGAGCGAAACCCAAAAAGTGAAGAGGCAAACGATATATTTGAGACAGGCGCTTCATTTATTTAATCAGTGGATTTTGAGTGTTAATGAAGAGAGGCTCAATCGCAAGAGCTTGGAGCAAGCGCAGCAATTATGGGCGCAAGCAAAGCTTCGTCAAAAGAGAGGGGTGCGCGACAATCGAGAGCTGCTTGTTTATCACGAAAATGTCTTAAACTCTGAGCGAAGGGTTTTGCAGTCAAGGCTTGCTGTGGAATCAATTGCACTAGAGATCCAGCAGCAATTAGGTGTTGCTCAAGTTGAAAATTTACTGACAGAACGTTTTCTCTGGAAGGATTTGGGGGGCGATGATTTAAATATCTTAAAGAAGATCAAAGATATTGTGCCGACTCAATTTGGCACGAGTTCAGTTGATCATCAATTGCTCTCATGGCAAAAGCAAAATATTGAAAATCGCTTGTCCGAGTTTTCTCGTTTGAAGCTACCGCAATTAGAGTTAGAATTAGGCGCTAAAAATTGGGGTAGTGAAGAAACTCAAGGTGAGAGTTGGAGCGAATTAAAAAGCCGCGACAAATGGGAATATCAAATTGCACTTAATTTAGTTTTTCCTCTGGAAAACCGAGCGGCTAAAGCATCACATCGTTCGCAAAAGATAGCTTATAAACAATATGAGTATCAGAAAAAAGAGCAACTTGAAAAATCACTTCTTAAGGCAAAGTTACTACAAGAGCAAGCTTCCATTTATTTTCGCTCATGGGAGTTGGGGCGTGAGGTTGTTCGCGTCAGTCAGACAAAGTATCGCAACGAACTCAAAGAATACGAAAGAGGTCGTAGTCAGGCACACGATGTTGTTAATTTTTTCAATGAACTGCAACAAAGGGAGCTCGAATTATTGCATGCGATGGTTGTTCTCAAGGAAGTCATTTTTGATTATTTAGAATTAAATGATGAGCTTTTAAAATATTACGATTTTAAGGTGGAAGCATGAAAGCCGCAGTGAACTTTTTTTTAAAGAATCCTATTTGGGTTAAAGTGATTGTCATTTTCGTCTTTCTCATGGGGATTTCAGTTATTCATAAAATTCCCAAAGAAGGATTTCCTCGTGTTTCATTGAATCGCATTTTGGTTACTACCTTTTATCCTGGAGCCTCGGCCCGTGATGTGGAACTAAATGTCACCAATGTCATTGAAGACAAAATGGAAGAAGTTTCAGGCATTGAGGAAATTCGTTCGACTTCTTCGGAAGGAATGTCTGTTGTGTCATTGCAAGTCGATGAAGATGCCGATAAAGATTTCTTCTTGGATGTTTATCGAGATGTTGAAATTGCTCTCGGCAACATTGATAATCTTCCCGCAGAGATTCGAGGGCGGCCTGGGCTTAAAACAATTACCTCAAGTGATATGCCTATTTTGGAGGTGGCCGTAAACGGAGAACTCAAAACATTGAGCACTTTCATTCCTTATTTAAAGAGAAAGCTACAGGAGATCAAGGGGGTTGCTAGCATTGAAACCATTGGCTTTCCTGATGAGGAATTGCATATCCTCGTTGATCCGGATAAAGCAAAGGATTCTTGGGTAGATCTCAATACGATTGCTCAGTCTATTAAGATGCGAAATATTGAAGGAAGTGGAGGTATTTTAGAAACACCTGGCTCGGATAAAAAGGTTGTCACTTTTGGACAATACAAAGCAGACGATGATGTCTTAAAAACGATTGTACGCACCAATGCCGATGGGAAGGCCGTTTATCTTTCTGATCTGGCAACTGTACAACGCGACTTTGAAGACATTCGTTTGAAGGTAAGAAATAATGGGGCCGATGGCGTTTTGTTGGTTATTAAAAAAGGCAATGGCAGTGATATCATCAAATTAGTTGCCCAAATTCAAACTGTTTTTAAAAAGGTAAAATTTCCCGCTGGAATCAGCTATTCTGTTCTTTCTGATTCTTCTTCTCTTACGCGAAACCGTTTATCTCTTGCGATCAATAATGCAATTATTGGTTTTGTTCTCGTCGTCTTAGTTTTATTGCTGGTTTTTAATTTGAAAACGGCTTTTTGGACGGCGTTTGGAATTCCCTTTTCTCTTTTGGGGACATACGCTCTTTTTCCTTTAATGGATTTGAGTTTAGACTTTTTGGCCTTAGGCGGATTTATTATTGTATTGGGGATGATGGTGGATGATGCCATTGTTGTGGCCGAGCAGGTCAATTGTTTTCGAGAAGAAGGCATCGAGCCTACGGAAGCATCTTCGCGCGCCGTCGTGAGGATTTGGAAGGCGGTTTTAGCGAGCTCCTTGACGACTATTTTAGCTTTTTCGCCCATGCTTTCCTTGGGAGGGCTTCCTGGAAAATTTGTTTGGATTATTCCTCTCGTGGTGGTGCTTGTTTTAAGTATTTCTCTATTCGACGCTTTTTTCCTTTTACCCGTTCATCTTGCTGCCGGCAAAAGTCGCACGCGTCCTAAGAGAAAAGTTATTATTCTCTTGGAGCAATTTTATGGCAAATGGTTAAAGCGGGCCTTGCATTACAAGTGGGCCGTTATTGCTTTTTTTGTGATTTTACTTGGCTCCTGTGTCTTGGGAATGAAAGGGGCAAAAAAAGTTCCCTTTCCTCAAGAAGCGGCAGAAGGAGTTGAAGTTTATGTGACAATGCCGGCAGGAACTCCATTGATTGAAACCCAAAAACAGGTCGAGCAATTTGAAAAAATTATTTTAAAATTACCATCTCAAGAACTCATGGGACTCAATGTGCGTATTGGGACGCATTCACTGGACTCTTGGACTGAACATGGTAGCCAAAATAATCTCGTTGCCATGATGGTCAATTTGACGCCCTATTCGCAGAGAAAAAGAACAGCATCGACAATTTTAGAAAGCCTCAAGGCAGAGATGGAGGCCATTTGTCGGCCAGAGCAAGATATTAATTTACACTTAGAAATTAAGCGTATTGGTCCTCCTCTTGGTCACTCCTTTGAGGTCAATGTTTCTTCTTTTGATGAAAACAAAATCAGAGAATATGTCGGAAAAATTAAAAAAGAACTCGCTGCCATCGAAGGTATCGAAGATATTGAAGATACTGATATTCAGGGCGAAGATGAATACAATGTTGTGATCAATTACGAAAACTTATCGACGGTTGGACTGAGCGCTCAGGATGTTTTGCTGACTTTGCGTTCTGCTCTTTTGGGGCAGGTTGTAACGGAAGTGAATCGCGTTAATAAGAATATGAAGTATCGTTTGCGCCTTGCTTCGCAGGCAAGGCAAGATCTTAGCTTTTTAGAGCGCCTTCCTGTTTTAAACAGAAGAGGGCAAGCTATTTTACTTAAAGATCTTATTACCATTAAAAAGCAAGCGGCGCGTGGGAGTATTCAGCACTTGGATGGACTGCGGACTATTCAGGTTTATGGTTCTGTGGATGAGCGAAAGACTTCTGCTTTTGCAATCTGGCAAAAGATTAAAGATCGTTTTCCTTCTGGGACCGATGTTGAAGTGAGTTTAGGTGGGCAGGCAATCGAAGGTTTAAAAATCTATGGCGGTCTCGGCGTGGCGGCCATCGTGGCCATTATTTCTATATTTTTGGTCCTGAGTTTGATGTTTAATTCTTTTGGTCAATCTTTGATGATCATTAGTATCATGCCTTTTATTATTATCGGAATCTATTTTGCCATTTGGGCCTTCGGTTTACCTCTTTCCATGTTGGCCATGCTGGGTGTAATTGGTCTTTTGGGAATTGTGGTCAATGACTCAGTGGTGATGGTGGATACCATTAATCATCTGCATAAAGAAAAGGGTGGAAACTTGACTCTGGACGAGGTCGTCAATGGGGCAGTCAGTCGTTTGCGCCCCATATTGCTTACTTCGGTGACAACCATTTTAGCGTTATTTCCCACTGGTTATGGAATTGGGGGTTACGATCCCTTTTTGTCACAAATGTGTTTGGTTTTGAGTTATGGACTGCTATTTAGCACTCTCATATTGCTTTTCTTGTTGCCCTGTTTTTTTGCAGTCATTTTGCAATTAAAAAAGACATGAGGCAGGGGTTAGAGCTTAATTTTTTCGAGTGTGTCAAAAAGGGCAGTCACCAAGGGCTTATCTAAGCACTCAAGTGCTCCATATTTAAAGAGTTCTTTGGTGAGAGCATCGCTGAGGTGGGCCGAGAAAAAAATGAAAGGTACATCATTATTCTCCTGACGGGTCTGACGAATAAGGGTCAGGCCATCGCATTTGGGCATGCAAACATCACTAATGACGCAGTCTATATGTTCTGTTCTAAGTATGTTGAGTGCTTCTTCGCCATTGGCAGCAATTTTGACGTTATTTCCTTCTGAGGCTAAAAAAAGGCACAGGCTATCGCGCAATAATTCTTCATCTTCAACAATCAAGTACTTCTTCTCTTTGAGCATTAAATATACCTTCAGTGAAAAGTTTAAGTCTTCTTAACTTAGAAAATCATTATACTCGGGAATACGAAACAGAAAAGCTGAAAGGAGGAAGGGGGGCGTTATTTATTTTTAACAGCTAGCGAGAAGCTTTATACTTCTCGCTAGTCGTTAATATTAACTCTTAGTGACGATTTGTTTCAAGGAAAAGACCAATGTCATTGACTCCATTAGTGTTGATGTAGTCATTGTAACCTTGTGTTTTAAGGTTTTGAATAAGGTTTTCCCAATCACCATGATTCCAGTAAGAATGAGTTGAAAGCCAGCTTAGCAATTCTTCTCTAGGGAAAGTATTGGCACAAGGAGTTGTTTTCTTTGTGCTTGTCTTAGTCGTTGCAGTTGTTGTTTTAGCCGCTTTTGTTGTGCTGGCACTGGCCGTAGTTTTTTTCTTGGCCGCGGTTGTGGTTTTTGTTGTGGTTGTTTTTTTCGCTGTTGTTTTTTTCACTGTTGTTGTTGCAGTTGCCATATATCGCCTCCTTGGACTTGCAGTTATTTGCCCGAATTTTAAGGAAAATTTTAGTATTTGGCAAAACTTAATGTGTTTAAAAATTCTTAATCATTTTAGTCGGACACCGCCTTCGTATTGAAAAGAATTTATGTCGTTTTAAAGTAAAGGCTAAAGAGGTCGATAAGAAGGATAGTTATGTTTAGGGAGTACTTATGTCCTTGCGTCTATCCTTGATTTTATTGCCTCTTCTTTTGCAACTGTGGTCTTGTTCATCTTCTATGCTTGGTGAAGGGATCAATAGAGAAATTGCTTCTCAACCAGAATGCTTGCGAGAGGGGGATTATTGCAAATTGCGTGATCTTTTCCGTGAATCAAGAGCTCCAGCCCATAAGGAGTTACGCATAAAGAAGAAATGGATTTGTTGTGACGATTTAAATTTTTCGGAAAACTGTACGACTCGCATTTTTTATCGCATCAAGGAGTATGGCAAGCAGTATCCTCGTTATCAAGTCTTTGAGCGTTTAACCAAAGATACCACAAGTGTAAGCCATATTTCCGATAAAGATATGAAGAGTAGTCTTCGCTTTGGATCTTATAACTCTTTGTATTATGCAATGCCGATGTATCTGGAGTCTTATCGCTTTCACAACGATCAATTAGTCGTGGAAGACTCTGCTCAGATCACTGAGGAATGGCAAGGTGATGAATTAACAAGTTGGCAAAAAGCGATTGAGAGCGATGGAAGAGATCGCATGGTTAATTATTATAAGGTGTGTAGAGAAGATTAAGCAATGGCCCCCAATAATCAAAATATATTACTGGTCGTTAAGGATCAAGCTTTTCGCTACATGGTAAAGGTGGCAGTGGATCTTTCTTATGACTATGGAATTATCACTGTTAAATCCAGTGCCGAAGGTCTAAAGAAACTTATCGGTGCAGGTAATACCATCAAGTTTATTATTTACGAAATGGTTCCAGGTGATTTTTCGTTTATGGATATGGTTCAAAAAATATCCAAGGAACATCAAAATACTCGTTTGTTGGTGATTGTTGAAAAATTAGAAAGTGTGAAGAAATCAGACTTAACACAATATTCTTTTATCACTGTATTGCCCAAAGCGCTCTTCACTAAAGAGTTTAGCCAAGTTTTTCAGAAACTATTGCAAAATGAAGAAATGAATGATGATGAATTCAAAAAAATTGATATGGATTCACTGGCCTACATTGATGGAGTGACAAGTGATGCTTATGTTAAAATGTCATCAGGGAAATATGTTAAGTTAGTCACCAAGGGAGAAGTGCTAACTCCCAATGAGATTCAACGCTATAAAGCGCAAGACATCCATCATGTGTATATTAAAAAAGAGAAAGTTCAAGAAGTCCTGGAACAGATGAAAAAACAAGTCCAGTTTTTTTTGGCGCATCCAGGCTTTAAATTTATTGTGCGCGGGAAAGAGGATTCTCTTTCTAAACGCTTTGAACAAAAAATTTTGCGTTGTGCAGATGATTTTTGCATTGATGAAGCTTTTCAGCAGCAATTGACAGGGGTTATTACTAAAACAGTGGATGCCATTAACCGTATTCCCAAACTCGAAAAAATATTACAAAAAATTGGGAGTCAAAGCCGTGAGCGAAACTATCTTCCTGAGCATATGCTTTTGCTTTGCTATATCACCGCTGCATGGACAGAGCATCTTGGTTGGCACTCCAAAGGAACTAAAGAGAAGCTTATTTATGCTTCGATTTTGCATGATCTTACCTTGGCCGGAACTCCTCATTTGGCAGAAATTCCGGATATGAAAACCTTTGAATCCATGAAGGGAAGCTTTACGCCCAAAGAGCGCGACTTGTTTATTAATCACCCTCTAGAGTCAGCACAGCTCATTTTGAGCTCTTTTCAGCAAGCACCACCTGATACTGAAGTGATTGTTCGGCAGCATCATGAGCGGCCAGATGGTAAAGGATTTCCCAAAGGGATTCATTGGGGAAAAATAAATCCTTTATCGGCACTTTTCATCGTTGCCCATGACTATGTTCATTATGTAATGACCCATGAAGAACATGATTTAGAAGCTTATTTGGAAGAAAGCTCTACCAAATTTACTCAGTCTACTTTTGCCAATATCCTCAATGTCCTGCGCAAAATAAGCCAGCAGGGCAAAGAAGATTGAGTAAGATTAACTTTTCATTTTCCGCTTTATTTAGATTGTGACCTTATCAAGAGCATCTATGATTTTGGCAAAGCGCGCAGTTGGATAACGTTCCTTCATGGTGCGAATGATTTTCCCTTTATTGAAACGAGCTTTGTCGTCCAGAATAAGTTCTCTGGCAAAGTCTTCAGCAATGATAAAGACGATTGCAAGAGGGGATATGTTAGCCCCATAGTGTTCTGAAAATCCAATGCCATTCATATTGCCATGGTGTTGGCGAATAATTGTGTCAATGCCCATGGGAGCCTTGGGGATTTGTGAGACTAGCTCTGCTGCCATACTGGCGTGCTTGTCGACAATTGTTTTTTTCATGCCAGATAGGTCGGAATCACGTAAATCTTTTTTGCTTTTGATCATCACTTCATCGTCAGAAGTGAGAAAGATATCGTGATAGAACGCAATAAAAGACAGTTTTGCCTCTTGCTCTGGTGTTCCCCAGTCAATATGCTTCATCATGTGAATGGCAATGTAGGAGAGGATCATGATTTTGCGGTAGCGAAAGCTCGAGCGATTGCGCAGTAGATCTTCCAATAGGTAAGAAAGTTTTTTATTCTTTTTAGCAAGGCCTGCAATTTGCTTCATATTCTTATTGGCCAATTGCACCGTTTCTTCTGTAACGCCAACCAGCTCTAGTTTTTTTGCCAATAAATCAGATGTGGATTCAGTCGCTTGGATTTGCTCATCTTTATTGAGCATTTCAATATCTATCTTATTAATGATTTCCGCAGACACATTGTTGACGAAGGTTAGTCGGTGATCTTTGTGCACAAAGAGTTCTCTATTACCCTGGCGAATGAGGTTTTGGATAAAGTCTTGAGTAAAAATTGCATTTTCCTCAATTACTTTGGCATATTCTCCTGGATGATCCACCTTTTCAACAAACACTTCACAAACTGCCCGATTCAGTACCGTAAAGTAGGTGATGGGAATAGGGAAATAGGTCGGAACGACCTTGTTCGCCATATCGTGCGCGGTAACACCTAAGGTTTGGGCGACAATCATGATAATAGGCTTTAAATCTAGGGCCGAGCTTAGGAAGTGAATATTATTCGTTGGAGGATTTTCTTTTCCAATAACAATAAGGGTCGTATCTATGTTTTTACTAGAAATATAATTCAGCAATAGCTTAGCCGTTTCTTCTCCATCTATGCTCTCACGCGCGATAATCATTGGAGGAATGCCTTTGTCTTCCAGATATTGAATTGCAAATTCAGCTTTTTTCTTGGAGATGATTTCTTCTACCCCAACGTAAAGCTGTAAGTTTAAAGCATAGATGCTTTCCAATTCAGTAATGGACTCAACCAGCATCACCGAGTTCATTTCTCTTAATCCTTTCGAAAAATTAATATCTTAGCTCTTTTCGTGCCTTTTAGGCTCAATCTTTAGTCTTTAGTTGATGTAAATTTTACTTACCGGCCTGCGCTCTGCGTCAAGTTACTGTATTATGTGTGAGTGCTTAACAACTAGGCCCAAAAGAATACTTTACTGAGGTTATTTTTATGAGTTTCCAAAAATTTCGTATTTTAAATGAAAGTAATGTTCAAGCTTATGAAAAACAGGAATCAGATTTGCTGATTAACACTGATCATATCATCAGCATGAAGCCTATTAAAATTGTGATTGATGGTGAGCTTGTAAAAGGATATTGGCTAAGATTGAGCAATGGCAAGAAGTATCGCGCGACAAAGATTCCTGCGCAGTTTGCCAAGCATCTCAAACACGAGGATTTAATGGGGTCCTCTGAAGCACCTTTTGTTGATACCGAAGATTTCGATGAAGATACAAATGGCCCACTTCTGAACTGATTAGTAGATTTTTTCACTTCACAAGATTACAATGGTCATTAAGAGTTTAGACAAGGGGGGATTTAAATCCCCCCTTTCTGCGTATGTGGAGGAGATGAAAATGAAGAAGATATTAGTTCCTTTAGCTTCTGGTTTTGAAGAGATAGAAGCTCTTTCAATCGTAGATACCCTTCGTCGTGCTGGCTTTTTGGTTACCATCGCCTCGATTACCTCGGAAAAGTCTGTCATGGGGGCCCATGATGTTGTGGTAATGGCCGATGCCTTACTGGAAAATGCCGCAATTCAAGATTTTGACTCCATCGTATTGCCTGGAGGAATGCCGGGAACGAGCAATCTTTTGGAATCACATACTGTTTTAAATTTAGTTCATTCTTATCATAAAGCAGGAAAGATTGTGGCGGCCATATGTGCAGCACCTTGGGTTTTGGCCGAAGCTGGAATTTTAAAAGGTAAAAAAGCGACTATTTATCCGGGGATGGAAGATAAACTTGGAAACGATGTTAAAGTTTCTCAAGAGCGTGTTGTTTGGGATGGACTTGTGGGAACAAGCCGAGGACCGGGAACTGCTTTAGCTTTTGCTTTGAGCGTTGCTGAAAAATTGGGTGCTGTTAAAGAAGCTCAGGCTTTGGCCAAGGGGATGTTATTAGATTACTAATTACTCTAGGATTATTGCTTTCTTGTTTTTTTCGTCTTGAGGCTGCGCAAGTTCCGTTTGAAACTTTTCTCAAAAGCTTGGCCCAGGCTGCCCAAGCACAAGGGGTTTCCAAGAGCACGATCAAACAAGTTTTTCCTCATATTCAATTTGATCAAAAGGCGATTGAAAAAGATCGCTCGCAGCATGCCTACAAGGAACTCACTTATCAAGAATATTGGAAAATTTGGCTAACAGATAGTGGACGCTTAGAGCAAGGTCGAGAATTACTAAAGACCCATAGTGCAATTTTAAAAGAAGTTGAGCAAAAGTATGGCGTTCCCAAAGAAGTTATTGTGGCCCTCTGGGGGACTGAGACTCTCTATGGGCGAATTATGGGAACCCATGATATTGTCGATGCCTTAGCCAGCCTTGCCTATGAGGGACGTCGGCGCGAATTTTTTACGAACCAACTCATAAGTGCTCTTAAGATTATTCAAGGAGGGCATGTCAAAAAAGAAGATATGTTAGGCTCTTGGGCCGGGGCCATGGGGCACTGTCAGTTTATGCCATCTAACTTTTTTGCTTATGCTGTGGACTTTGACGGCGATAAAAAAAGAAATCTTTGGAGCAGTTTACCCGATGTCTTTGCGTCAATTGCTAATTATTTGCGCAAGAACAAGTGGGAAGCAGGTAAATTGATTGGTTCTTTTCAAATGTCACCTAAAAAAGGTGTGGATATTGGTCTAAAAGGGGCTCCTCAACTTGTACCTTTTGCCAACTACAAAGTTATTTTGCGTTGGAATCGATCCCCCCTTTTTGCGGCCAAAATTTTATTCCTTTCCGAAGAGTTTAAGAAGTAGAGTCTTTCTTGCTATATGATCGCTTCTCTGGCAATCTCTATGATATGACTAATATCATTGAAATTAAGCACTTACATTTTTCTTATTCCGAGAAGTCGGTTTTTACGCGGGCCAATTTAGAGATCACTGACAATGGCTTTTACTGTATTGTGGGCGGCAATGGATCAGGGAAAACAACTCTTTTGAAATTACTCTTAGGCTTTTTAAAGCCCCATGATGGTGTGATTAATATCTGGGGAAAGTCTCCTGAGAAGGCCCGCCAATTTATTGGTTATATGCCTCAAGAGATGCAGTTTGATCCTCTTTTTCCCATTACAACAAGAGAAGTTTTAGAAATGGGATATCTTCCACATAAGGCGCCAGTTCATTTGCCTCAGGAATTAATTGAAAGTCTTGATCTGGAAAATTTATTAGAGTCTCAATTTTCTGCGCTTTCTGGTGGTCAGAGGCAACGCGTGCTATTGGGGCGAGCGCTTATAAACTCACCCAAGTTACTTCTTTTTGATGAACCTACGGCCAATGTGGATAAGCAAAATCAAGAACGAATTATGCGTTATTTAGCCGCACGTAAAAGTGATGTTTGCATTGTGATGGTTTCTCACGATGTTCATTTCGTATCTCCTTTAATTGACCGCGTGATTTGTGTCGAAGAGGGAGATATTCATGTTCATCCTACCGAATTTTTGGCAGGCATCGAGCGAAGTCTTTCTCAGAAGTTGGGAAATATTGTGCAGCATGATCGCTGTGTTGATTGCAAACATGAGGATGACGAGAATGAGTCTTGATTTATTAGATAATCCTTTGTTTTTTCCCGTTTTGACTTTGATT
>QKCN01000089.1 GCA_003245675.1 Bacteriovoracaceae bacterium
TATGCCATGAATGCAGACTCTAATAAACGCATTAATAATAAATCTCATGTGGTTTATCTACCCCAAGCAAAGGTTGGATCGACTTATTTCTTTCAGTTTTTTAAGAATGGTCAGTATGAGTCATTGGAAGTGGGTAAACTAAATGATACTGAGCCTTATTTTAGTACTGAAAAAATTGATCCTATGGCCCGTCAGGTAACTTACCGTCGTAAAGGGGCGAAATACAATTCTTATGTAAATCCACGGGCCATTGTTGTTGATCCTTTGAATTATAGTTGGCGCTATGATTCTAAAATGGATGAAATTTCTGATGCTAATTGGCAAAATTGGTTGATTTATCAAGTATGGCCTTTGGTTTTTAATCCCGAATATAATTCTCAAACCAAGCAATATCGCGGAACGTTCCAGTCATTTGCGAAGCGCTTGCCTTATATTACTGATCTAGGAATGACTGCTGTTGAATTTTTGCCGGTGCATGAATCACGTTTTCAAGTGAGCTGGGGATATGCTGCAGATACTATTTTGGCCATTGAAAGCACTTTGGGGACTCCTGATGATTTGAGACAGACTGCTGATCTTATTCACTCTCAGGGCTTACGAGTGGTTTATGATGTGGTGCTTAACCATGTGAATAATAGTCTGTTGCGTGAGCCTTTGAGCATTTATGTTTCTAGCTCAAAGTATTTCAATGGCTATAATGATTGGGGACCTATCCCTCGTTATTCCAATATCATGGTGAAAAGATGGATTACTGATTCTTTGCTTGCCCTGATGAGAGAGTATCGCGCGGATGGTTTTCGTTTTGATATGACCAAATATGTGCACTGGAAAAATGGTGGCGCAGAATTACTTAAAGAGCTGAACTATATTCTTAAAATGAATAATCCTCGTTTTCACTCTTCGGCCGAAGAGCTTGGAGATAATGCTTGGGTCACTCAACCAATTACCCAAGGGGGAGCTGGTTTTGATTCTCAGTGGAATGATCTGTTTAAAAACTTTTTTGAAAAAGGCATGGAACACTATCGCCCTTATCAGCGTTCCGTCGATTTAGATCTTCTTAAAAGTGCACTGAATGGCTATGGAAAAAGAGATGATGGCTCATACGAGCACTTTGGTGAAAGTAAGAGAACAGTCAATTACTTAGGCAGCCATGATTTTATTGGTAATATGAATCCTATTATTAGACTGGTCGCCCCTTATCAGTATCCAAGCAATAGTGAATATGCGGGTAATACTTCATTCATGAGAGTTCGCCCATTAGAGGAACCTAATGGGACAGTTGAAAAGTTTAGATTAATTCATAGCAACTATACTCATGATGTTGGGAAAATGGCCTATGGGATTCTTTTCACGAAGCCCGGCAACATTCTTTTCTATCAAGGAGAGGAGCTTGCCAATGATATTAATATTGAAAACGAGTGGTCTTATTTGGCGGCAGATACTGTCTCTCATACTCCATCAATAAACATTGATGTCTCTCGCTTTGTAAAAAGTCATGCGATGCCTTGGGAATACTTGATGAGTACCAAGCAAAAGACTGTGGGCTTTTTATCAGAAGACGAAAAGAAAATGTTCAAAGGCTACTATCGTTTCTTTAAGGATATGGTTGCTTTTCGTAAAAATTATCCGAGTTTAAATAATGCCGTGCCCTATGATGTAAAAATACTTGATGATGGAATTATTAGCTATTATTTGCCTGATTTTTCCAAGCGGGAGGTTTTTCTCGTACTCGTTAACTTTAGAGGGGATGACGTGAGCCGTATGATCAAGTTCCCCGAAGGAATGGATGGCAAAAATTGGTGGAAAGAGGTTATCAACTCTTCAAGCCAAAGATATGGAGGTCAAAATAAAAAATATCGCAATATTTTGACTGGCGTCGCCAATTCTTATGCAGATATTCGTCTTGCCGCAAATTCATTTTTGATGTTTAAAACCCAAATGAAGCCCGAGCTAGAGGAAAGTCTGTACTTGGTGGGGACTCTTAATAATTGGAAGCCAACAGCTCCTTATAAACTTCGCCAAGCAGCTGATGGGCAATGGGGTGTTGACTTTGAGGTCACAGAAAGTGGTTATTATGAATTTAAATTGGCTACATCGGACTGGGATATCGAAATTGGAGACGTTCAAAGGGACTTCTACCTAAGCTATAGACCTGATGCTCCTAATTTTAAAATTTTTCTAAGCAAAGGGAAAAATCGATTTATGTTTGATTCCAAGACATTTAAGTATTCAGTCAAAAGTATCTAGTAAAAACATTCAAAATATTTGTGCAGGGCCTCCTTAATTTTTTAAGGGGGCCTTTTCATTTCAGCTCAAAAAGTTATACTTTGAGCTGGCAGAATGGTCGTAAAAAGAGTAAATATAGCTTTGAAATTATTGCTTTCGGAGGGACATTTCAATGGTCGATTATCGTCGCCGCTCGGGTCTTATTTTACATATTTCTAGTCTTCCATCACCTCACGGTGTTGGCGCTTTAGGGAAGAGTGCTTATCAGTTTGTAGATACAATGATCAATGCACGGCAAACGCTTTGGCAGATCTTGCCAACTTGCCCTGTTCATCCCGATGGATGTCCTTATACTGGACTTTCTGCTTTTGCGGGAAATCCTCTTTTCATTGACTTAGAGGATTTAGTTCAACGAAAGTTACTGGTTGCCAAAGACATTGTTCCACCAGAAGGACTTTTTTCTGATCATACTGTTCATTACAAAAATGCAATGGACTTTAAATATCCTCTTTTGCGAAAAGCATTTACCAAATTTAAGGTAACAGAAAAATTTAAATCATTTGTAAAAGAGAACAAATTCTGGTTGGAAGATTGGGGCCTTTTCGAATCATTGAAAACCAAATTTGGCGATTATGATTGGCCTAATTGGCCAGTGGAATATCGCGATCGTGATCCAGAGGCACTGGCTCAGTTTAAAAAAGATCACCGCGATGAAATTTTATATCATGAGTTTGTGCAGTTTATCTTCTTGGAACAATGGTTTGCGCTAAAAAAATACGCCAATGATAAAGGGGTTCGCATTATTGGAGATATTCCAATATTTGTTTCTTTGAAGTCCGCAGACGTTTGGGCGCGTTCTTATGAATTTAATCTCGATCATGAAAAACAACCGATTACGGTTGCGGGTGTTCCGCCAGATGCTTTCTCTGCAACAGGTCAGCACTGGGGTATGCCACATTATCGCTGGGATAAAATGCAGCAGAATGATTATAAATGGTGGTTTGAGCGCTTTGGAATTTCTTTCAAGATGTTCGATACGGTACGCGTCGATCATTTCCGTGCTTTTGCTGCCTATTGGGCCATTCCTCGTTGGGAATCTGATCCGCGTAATGGTTACTGGGTACAAGTTCCAGGGCATGACTTCTTTTACAAATTAAAGCAGCGTTTTACTGATGCAGATATTATTGTCGAAGATTTGGGAACAATTACTGACGATGTGCTTTGGTTGCGTGATTCTTTTCATATGCCAGGTATGAAAGTGCTACAGCTTTCCTTTGATCCGATTGATCATGAAAAAGATCTTCCTCACAATCAGCCAACCAATTGTGTTGCTTACACTGGAACTCATGACAACATGCCGATCCGTGGTTGGTATTTTAATGAAGCGACTGATCATATTCGCTGGTTGGCAAAGGTGTATTGCCAAGGTCACGATCATAGCATCCATTGGGATCTTATCAAAACAGTGATTTTTTCTCGAGCTGATAAAGCTATTTTTCAATTACAAGATATCTTAGGTTGGGGCCATGAAACTCGTATGAATGTTCCTGGTAAGGTCGAAAATAACTGGGCCTTTAGAATTCGTTTTCAGGATATTGATCCTTGGGCCTTAGATACTTTGCGTGCTTTGACTTATGAAACAGGAAGGGAGGCTTTGTGAAAAAGTTTGAATGGCGTTATCTTTTTGTAGGCTTGATAAACGTTGCTATCATCGCTTTTGCGTGGTTAGCAGCTCTTCAAGGTGTGGCCTGGATCTCATTAGTAAGTGTTGTCCTTTTAGCTATCTTTGATGTTGTTTTCTTGCTGAAGAGGGGATATCCCTATCGCTATCTTTTTCCTGGCTTAGTGACTTTTCTTGTTTTCATGGTTTTTCCTATTCTCTTTACTATCTCAATTGGCTTTACCAATTTGGGAACAGGACACATGCTATCTTTTGATGTGGCCAAAAATATTCTACTTTCCGAGCGCTTTGTTCCTGTAGGATCACCTGTATATGAATTACAGGTGGGGGAGACTGTTCATAGCTATGAAATCTTTTTGACTGAAGAACAAGTTGAGAAGAAATTTTGGGGAAGTATCGAAAAAACGAGTGGTGATTTTTCAATTAACCTTCAAGCTTTTGATCACAATCTTTCCGATTTTAGTGCAGAGAGAAATATTTCTCTTTTGAGTAAGCGCCGTGTTTATCAACTGATGAGCTTTCTTAAAAAATTAGAGCTTGTCTTGCCCGGTGGAGAGAATCTTTATTATAGCGGTATCTCCAAATTTTCTGCCGTTAAATCGAGATACATGGAGCACAAAGAGAAAAGAGATGTACTCGTTGACTTACAAAGTGGTGAAGAATTTTACCCTGATATGGATGAAGGTGTTTATAAAGGGAAAGGCGAATTTTTGTCTCCTGGATTCTCTGTTTCTGTCGGCTTCAAAAACTTTATGCGCCTCTTTAGTGATAGTAAAATTGCCGGACCTTTTTTAAAAGTGTTTATTTGGACATTTGTTTGGGCCCTCTTTACTGTTGTTTTGACTTTTGCAGTGGGCATGATTTTGGCCCTGATGTTGAATAAAGACACGATGAAATTTCGTTTTCTATATCGAATGTTGCTCATCATTCCTTATTCAATTCCATTCTTTATTAGTGTTTTGATCTTTAAAGGACTGATGAATAAAGATTTTGGAGCTTTCAATGAAATTTTGATGAGCTGGTTTGCGATCAAGATTCCTTGGTTGGAGCACAGCATGTGGGCCAAGGTGAGCTGTTTGGTCGTTAATCTTTGGTTGGGCTTTCCCTATATGTTGCTTGTTTTAACGGGGATTTTGCAATCCATTCCTGCGGATGTTTATGAAGCCGCAAAAATTGATGGAGCCGGTCGTTGGACAACTTTTTGGAAAATTACTTTGCCGATGATTATGTCGGCGGTTGCTCCTTTGTTGGTTGGAACTTTTGCATTTAACTTCAATAACTTTGTTGGCATTTACCTTTTGACAGGAGGACTTCCTCCGATGGAAGGAGCAGCTACACCGGTCGGCGATACCGATATTTTGATTTCCTATACCTATCGCCTCGCTTTTGAAGGTGGCTCAGGTCAGGATTTTGGGCTCGCTTCAGCAATTAGTATCATTATTTTCGTTATCATCGCAGTACTTACACTTATTAATTTTAGACTCTCTGGGGTCATTAAGAAAAAGGATGCTTAAGATGGATTTCTATCAAAGAAAAGAATTGGCCATGAGTACAGTTCGCAATCTTTTCATTGTGGCCATTATTATTGTTGTTCTTTTTCCCGTTTTATATATTGTATCTATGTCTTTTAATCCAACAGGATCTTTGGGGGCCGATTTATTGCCTGAACGATTTTCATTGGACCATTGGCGCTATATTTTGGGACTTCCTTATCGTGATGCTTTAAATGGGGAGTGGCAAACGTCCAGTTTTCCCATTTTGACTTGGCTATTTAATAGCATAAAAGTTTCTTTGATTACTTCTTTTATGATGTTGGTTCTTTCAACCACTTCTGCTTATGCTCTTTCTCGTTTTCAATTTAAGGGAAGAGAGTCTTCCATTATCGTTTTAATGGTTGTGCAAATGTTTCCTTCCATTATGGCCTTGGTTGCTTTTTACTTAATGTTGGATTTTATCGGTCAATATGTGCCTGCACTGGGGACTGATTCTCATTGGGGATTGATTCTTGTTTATTTGGGGGGCACTCCTTTTAATATTTGGTTGATCAAAGGGTATTTTGATACGATTCCGAAATCGATGGAAGAGTCTGCTATCATTGATGGTTGCACACCTTTTCAAGCGTTCTATAAAATTTTGCTTCCAATGTGTGCTCCTATTTTGGCAGTCGTTGGCCTACTGACTTTTATTAGCACCTTTGCCGATTTTATCGTTCCTTCGATTTTATTAAAGTCTCAGGAGAACCTCACTTTTGCGGTGGGCATCCAGCTTTTTATTGCTGAAGGCTTTTCTGGACGCTGGGGACAGTTTGCAGCAGCTTGTATTTTAGGTGCATTACCAATTTCCTTGGTCTTCTTTAGCATTCATCGCTATATAATTTCTGGTCTGGCCGCCGGCGGCGTCAAAGAATAATCTGAAATTCGGATGAGCTTCGGATTTCGGTGTCAGAATAAGCTTGGAATTTGGTCACATACTACTTGTATGCTCCTTCATTCAAAGCTTATTCTTCCTTGAACTCCTCGCTTCTCCAAATTCAGAGGATTAAGGTATTTAAATGAAAATTGAAGGTCTCATATTGAATAAGGTCCCTTTTAAAGAAAGGGACCTTATTTGTACTTTGCTTTTGCGTTCGGGCAAAAAGCTCTCTGTTTTATTTCCTGGAGGAATGGGCGGAGGTAAGAAGAAGAAGTCTCACAATTTGGAAGTTGGAAACCTTTTTTCAGTGGAGTTGATGGGAACTTTTAATCGCGAGAAAAAAATCTATAAAGCAAAAGAATGGCAGCTTAAATGGTTTCACGAGCGCATGCGCAATAGTTATATGGCCGTCTGCTTGTTGGCCTTTTTTGTGGATTTTTGTAAGCAAAGTTCTGTGGAAGCCAGTTTAGAAGTTGAGTCAGATTTGGCTGGAGAGGGGGAGTTCGTTGGTTTTTTCAAAGTATTATCCAATGCTCTTGTTTTGCTGGAGTCTATACAGGAAAGACTTTGGGAGCAGGCTTTTATTTTTCTTGCCAAGCTTTCTTTGGAGCTAGGGGTTTTCCCCGAGGAGGGGATGATTCGCTCCGAAGTTTTGATTAAGCTTTTTCAGGTTGTGGAAAAACCTTATCGTGAGGCCCTCGTTGATCTGGAAATTTCAAAATCAGATATCAATCAACTCTTGCAATTTCTTAATGCTAATTTGGGCATGAGTTTTTCCTTGCCCTCAATTTAGTTAACATCATTGATGTATCGGCCGTGAAAAAATCACAGACTCTGTGGCCATGCCTTGCATCGTACTTGTTTTTCAGCTAATTTTAACTAAATTCAAAAGGCGTAGTTATGATTAAAAATTATTTATGGATTTTCCTTCTTTTAAATGCTTCTTTGCTTCAGGCGCAAATTTATCCGGAAGATGGCTCGAGTCTATTGGGGACTTGGAATTTTGGAACAAAGTCTCTTATGCTTAAAAATCAAGGCTTTGCTCAGGCTGCAGAAAAAGAAGGCATTGAGCTTAGACGAGTTCCTTTTGATTACGAATACTTTCAAGATATTTCGGTTTGGGGAGATGATGGGCGTCTTTTTATTATGGCCCCTATGCCGGCAGATGATCGCATCATGGGAAATAACATTACACGAGGTGTGATGGATGATGAAGATGGCTTTTGGCGTTTGACTTATTTACAAGCTCAAGTCGCAGAACGGGCCGGTATTCCTTTTAAAAAAATGAAGTGGACTTTTTTTGAAGGGGGGAACGCGATTTCTGGAAGATTTGCGAATGGAGACACTTATATTATTTTGGAAAATGGGGCGCTAGAGCGTACGCGCAACTACTATTTTTGGAAAACGAAAATAGAAATTTCTGATGAAGAAGCAAAAGAGCTTATTGCTCAAGACTTAGAAATAAAAGCAGAAAATGTTTTCTCCGTTGATATGTATCAACATTTAGACCTCTATATGGTGGCCTTGCCGGGAGGGCGAATTTTACTTCATGATCCACTAAAGGCTCTTGATGCTTTAAAACTTGCTTTGCAGGATGATGAAAATTCTCAAGAAGAGCAAAAGCGTTTATTGGAATTGATCGATTATCATGAGAATGGTCGAAAGCCTTATTCGTGGTCCAGTTATATTGAACGGCATTATAGTGATACTCTTCTATCGTTTTTAAATAAAATTGAAGCAGATTTAAAAGATCGCTTTGAAGTAAAGCGTGTTGCTGGAATTTTTGATGAGCGCACTAACTTCTTTAATGCATTTTTGGGAAAAAACTCTCATGCGAAAACCTTTTTCATAACTAACCATGCTCGAGGATTGAAAGCGCTAGAACGCCATTGGGCCGATCTTTTGCGTGAAGAAGGTTTTGAGCGAGAACATGTTCATTTTGTTGGAGGCTATGGCTACGGCGCAGGAATTGATTGCGCTGGCGCGCCGGCAGGAAAAGCCATCTAGGCTTTTCCTTTCTACCAACGGTTCCAGTGAATTTTTTCTGCTTTAAATTTATCTTGCGCCTTGAAGTTTCCATCGGGGTGTCCTAGAGCAATGACATTGAGAGGAATTTGTTCTTCCGAAAGACCAAGCTCCTTCTGTACAAAGCTTACGCGTTCAATGTTGGGATAAACACCAGTCCAAACAGCACCCAGCCCTAGAGCCTCTGTCGCTAAAAGAATATTTTGAGAGGCGGCAGAGCAATCTTGAATCCAGTATTCTGCATCCTTGCCGGGAAGGGCCTCTTGGGGAAGTCCTATCACAATGATCGCAGCGGGGGCCGTTTTGAGCATTTTGGCATACTGAAGATTATCGGCGAGTTGATCAAGTATTTTTCTATCTGTAATTGTCACAAAAGCCCAAGGTTGTTTGTTGGCGGCAGTTGGTGCAGCCATGCCCGCTTTTACTATTTGGGTAAGAGTCTCTTTATCAAGTTCTTGCGTTGTGAATTTGCGCACACTTTTTCTTTGATGGATAACACTTATGGTATCCAAGAGGGATGTTGTTTGCTTGGTCATATTAAGTCCTCCAGTTTGTATTGGGGATCTGAGAATGAGCCCAAAAATAACGAGAAATAAAAAGACGATAATAACTTTGTAAAAATCCATGATTATTTTCTCCGATGAATGGTGATGAAGTCAATAATGTATCCCGTAGGGCAAAAGAAGCGACACCAGCTTTTAGGGATAAAGAAGCTAATAGTAAGAAAGAGGCTGGCCATGATGGTGGCGGATAGAGGAGCAACGCGATAGAGAAAGGCGGAAAAAGGTTCAAGGCGAGTTAGATCTTGCTCAAACCCCAAGATGAGGAGATAGAGAAGAGAGAGCAAGTAGATCGCGCGAATTGGTTTTAGTATGTTTATTATTTTTCCGGGCAAGGCGATACTTTTCTTGTTTCCTTTTTTGATAAGCGTTTGAAAACTGCCAAAAGGGCAAACATAAGTGCAGTAGAAATTTTTTGACGTAAAAAAGTTGACGAGCAAGGAGCTGACTAGAATTGTTATAAAAATGGGCATTGCTTGAAAGATTATTCCATGAGTTGTCCAGTTATAGAGTGTTGCCAGTGATAAGAAATGGCCATTGATAAAACCTAAAAAGACGATGTTGAGAATAAGGGAGAGAGTTTGAAAGCGTTTCATCTTTTTGCCTAAGAAAAAAATAGAAATTGAAAATGCAAAGGCTAAAAGGGAGAGTAGTTTTTTTGATTTCGAAAATTCAAAATAAGTTGTTGTCTGTATTGTTTCTTGAGGGATGAGGCTGCTTAAGCGAGTACGAATTGTTTGAGTGATAGCATTAGAACTAAGAGTTGCACCAGATACGGCATCAATTTTTTCTTGTTGAATTTTAGCGATATTCTTATTTTCAAAATTTTTGAAAAAGCCCTCTTTTATTATGTTTTCAATGAAGTCTGGAGATTCTGCATTGTCTAGCAGTGTAATTTTTGTAAGATTAAAATTTTGATCCAGTGAAATCAGTAAGGGGATTTCTCCACCAAAGCCAATAATGCCTTGAGCATGAGGATGGGAGAGGGCCAAAAGTCCCAAGAGTTTTCCACTGGAGTCATAAACTTGCTTTACTCCAGATTGCCCATCTTCTAGTTGATTTGCCTGATCAAAAGCAAGTTTTGCCATTTCAAGGTTGAGTGTGAGTTTATTTATATCTTGGTGAGGATGGAGCACCCTATTGACCAGCATGATACTTGCAATAAAGAGCAAAACAATGATGACTTGAAAATACTTTTTAGGCCATGTTGCATTCATAGATTTTCCTTTGCTAGGAGCTTTATAGGGCAACTTGTCCGTACATTCAAATTATGTTTTTTTATGTTTTTAATAAAATAATTTTATAGTTTTTGGGCGAATTCTAGCAGGTTTTCATAGAGGAGAGTATGCTTTGGAAGCTTTTCATCGCCTTTTAGGTATTTACTCTGGCCTTGCAGTAATACGGGAGTGACTCCCGATTTTTCCCCGGCCCAGACATCGGCCGTTTTGTCTCCAACCATATAACTTTCTTTGGGATCAATGTCGTACTTGGCAATGAGGTCAATGAGCATTTGAGGTTCTGGCTTGCGGCACTTGCATTTTTGCTGAGTGGTATGTGGGCAAAAGGAAATCGCAGTAAAAATATTGAGTCCCCAGCTTTTCATGTCGTCTTGGATGCGTTGGTGAACTTTATGGGCATCTTCTTCTTTAAAATAGCCTCTTCCAATGCCCGATTGATTGGAAACAATAAAGAGGAGGTAACCAGAATTTTGCATGATTTCAAGTGCTTGGCGGGACCAAGGAAAGTATTCCACTTCTTCGGGACGATAGAGGTACTCTTTGTCGATGATGATGGTTCCGTCGCGGTCGAGAAAGATGGCCTTGTTCATTATATGTCCTTATAAAAAGTAGCTCTTTTGCCGATAAGTAAGCGATGCGTGCATTGTATTGTTTTTTAATTATTTTTTCTATGTTTTTTCACACTTCTTTGTGGGCCGGATCAACTTGCGACTTACTGGTGAGAAAATTTCTTTCACCTCTTCAATTGAAATATTCCAATCGTGGTTTGTATATTCATGCCCGCTATCAAAAAATAAATATAGCACTTTATAAAGGCCAGATTTCATATGATCAAGCTTATTCCCTCTCTAAGACCGTTGCAGAAGAAGAGCTGAGTCACTTGGGTGTCGATGTTGGGAAACTTAAGACTTTGCAACTTGAACCTCACCTTTATCTGTCAAAAGAAGCAGCACCCAAACGGGCCCTTTTCAAAATAACAGCAGACGATTTACCAGTTGCAAAACAGTTTTCACAAGATGCACTTACTCATCCTGAAATGAAAAGCTATTTAGAAGATTTAGAAAGTCGCGGCTATTCTTTAGTGATTGATCATACTATTGCGCTCGACGATCATATGGTTTTGGGGTTTATGCATGGAGAAAGTAAGACTATCGCACTGATGCCCAATGCAACTTGGGAAGTCTTTCGGCATGAATATCGTCATGTTTTAACCAAAGAGTTACTTGATAGTATTCCCGATTTGAAGGGCGGTGTGAAAACCATTTCACAATTAGAAATGAAAAACCTAGAAAAGATTGATTGCTTGGGGCAAATCGGATATTCCAGGACGACTTTGAGTGAATATCTTTCAGTGCAGGATGAGATAAAAGCCTTAAAAGAGTTGGGCTATGGGCCTTTAAGTTCTAAAGTGTATGAAGCAAGAGGATATGATTGGGCCCAGCGTTTAAATGATTTGAAATCAATTTCTTGGCAGCATATGACAAGTGCACAGAAAACAGATTTATTAAAAATCCGCGTGCAGCAAGTCACTTTGAATCCATTTTTGAGAAGACTTATTCTTGTCTCTGCAGGAGCTTTCTTGGGAGTTTATTATCACAAAGAATTACAGCGTTTTGTAATAAAACTCAAAGAGGGCGAGTATGCCCTCTTCGAGTGGGATTAGTTTTTTAGCCTCCGTGAATCGCTTCACCTTCAATGGCTTTCATCGCTTCCATCACTCCTTCAGAGAGTGAAGGGTGAGCGTGAATCATTTGCGCAATATGTTCGGGACGAAGATTTGCCGATTTGGCGAGGAGAATTTCATGAAGCAGTTCTGTCACTTCCGGGCCAATGAGATGTGCCCCCAAAATTTCTTTGCTGTTTTCATCCACTAAGATTTTAACCATACCATCTGATTCTTCAGTCGCCACAGCTTTTCCAATAGCACGGAAAGGGAAAGCGACTTTTTTATAAGCTCGTTTGGCTTCAATCAGTTTATCTTCAGTTATACCAAAGCTTGCAACTTGGGGTTCACAGTAAACAGCAGAAGGAATTTCATCGAGCTTCACTTTTGCATCGCGAGAGTGTCCTGCCATATGCTCTACCGCGATTTCTCCTTCCTTAGATGCCACATGGGCCAAAAGAGGAGTCATTACGACATCGCCAATGGCGTAAACAGAAGGAACCACTGTTTGATAATAATCTTGAACAGGGATAAAACCGCGATCGGTTTTAAGATCGATATTTTCCAATCCAATGCTTTCAGTATTAGGGCGGCGGCCAACAGAAACGAGCACTTTTTCGACGGTAACAATTTCTTCTTTACCGTCTTTCGCTTGCAATTTGACGTTGAGTTTACCATCGACTCTTTCACAAGAGAGGGCGCGAGTTTCACAAGAAATTTTAATTTTATTGCGTTTGAAAAGCCTTTCAAGTGTTGCCGCAATTTCAGAGTCTTCGTTAGGAAGAAGGTGAGGTAGCATTTCGACCATATGGATTTTAACGCCAAAGGAAGAGAAAATGTATGCCATCTCGACGCCAATTACTCCCCCGCCAAGGACGAGCATGGATTCAGGGAGCTTCTCTAACATAAGTGCTCCATTGGAAGAAATAATATCGTCTTCATTGGCCTCGAAACCGGGAATATTCATCGGACGGGAGCCTGTGGCAACTAAAATATTTTTGGCAGTGATCTCTTGCTCTCCATTTACTGATACGGTGTGAGCGTCTTTGATTTTTCCTTCACCAGTGATGACTTCAATTTTATTATTTTTCATTAAGAGTGCAACACCGCGCGAAAGAACATCAGAGGCTTTGCGCGATTTTTTGAACACTTGAGTGTAATCGAATTCGCTTTGATCAATTTTGAGTCCCATCCCCTCTAAACTTTTGATGGAACGAAATGTTTTTGCTTGTTTGATCAGTGCTTTAGAAGGAATACAACCAATGTTAAGGCAGACGCCACCTAATTTATCTTTTTCCACAATGGCCACTTTCATCCCCAATTGAGTTGCGCGAATTGCCGAAACATAACCGCCAGGACCTGCGCCTAGTACGACGAGATCAAATTGAAAATTGCTCATCTTATCCTCCAAAATTTAATATAAAAACTGGGACTACTTTGCCATTTTTAGATTCTTCAATCAATAGTTTTTGGGCATTTAAGCTGTTTAAGTGACAGGATTTTTCTTTCAGTGCAGCAAATCATAAAAAAGAGGTTAACTAACAGGAATTATTAAGCTTCTTTTGTTTGCAGATAAGTTTGTTCACGTTATTCTTATGGCGAGCTTGTTAATTGCAATTTGAGAGGAAAGTTATGGAGCGAATTTGGAAAGAGCATCATTTCAAAGATGGGGATAAGGGACTATTTTCCGTTGGCCCTCTTTCTTTAAAAATAGAATCCCATGCTCATGATTGGGTTTTGTCTTGGAAGCACTCTTCTAATCCATTGGAAGAGTCTTTATCTGTGGAGCTGCCTTGTCAATGTGAACTTGATATTGACGACAATTACGAGCGCTTTGGGGGGCAGCATCGCGAAAGAGTATTGAAATTTTCTCCTCTTTTGCCAGATTTGCCTGTGGTGATTAGACCGGAAAAAACATTTTATGTTTTGCCCAAAGAAGAAGTGATTTTGTTTGTGAGTGTACCCATGTGGTTAAAAGTGAGCCTTGCTAACTCGGGAACCTTACTAAAAGAGATTCCCTCTTATCGTCCTCCAGATACTTGGTTTGGCGTGAGCCCAAATGAAGGCGAAATTTGTTACGCCATTAGAACTAAGGCAAGGCTTGAATTGTCTGATATGCCTTTACGCCCTTATCGCGCCATTGCTGCGATAAAAGTTGTGAATAAGGCAAAAGATAAGCTATTTTTGGAGAGAATTAAAGTTCCACTTCCCAATCTAAAATTATTTGAGAGTGAGTCCGGGATTTATCTCACCGAGACAGTGGTCATTGAAAGAGAAAAAGATGGAACTTTTGTCGATGTAAAAACGGCAAGAGGATTTCATAAAGATTTTGGTTCAACTAAAAAAATTGCTGAGCCGCGTATTCCGCCGACGAGCAGTCTTATGCGAAAAGCATTGGGGTCAGTTTTAAGTTCAATGGATTTTTAAGAGGTCTTTTATATGATAGAGAAAATTTTAACGGGAGAATCAAGTCAGTATTGGAAGGCATTAGCAATTACCCTTGCTGGCTTTATTTTGGCGCGTTTAGTAAAAAATATTATTCATCATTGGTATCAGAAAAATACTTTGAGTCAGACTAAGATGCTATTGGAAAAGTTTCTCTTTTACTTGATTTTTTTGAGTGCGGTTGTTTGGGCTTTGAAAATATTGGGCTTTGACTGGAAAGTTCTTTTAGGGGCTGCAGGGGTTTTTACCGTGGCCATTGGGTTTGCGGCGCAAACATCTGTTTCCAATTTGATTTCTGGGATTTTTCTTATGTCCGAGCGCCCTTTTCAGGTGGATGATTTAATTGAAGTCAATGGTACGACAGGCATTGTACTTTCTATTGATTTTCTCTCCACGCGTTTGCGTACCTTTCAAAATGCACTAGTCCGTGTTCCCAATGAAGTATTGATGAAAGCAGAAATCAAAAATTACACAAGGTTTCCTATTCGCCGCATCGACTTAGATCTATCTATTGCCTACAAAGAAAATATGAAAGAGGTAAAAGACTTACTGCTACAACTGGTTGACGAAAATCCTTTGTGCTTAGATGAACCAGCTCCACTTGTTATTCATAAAGGTTTTTTTGATTCCTCAGTGAACTTGATGTTATGTGTTTGGGGAAAAAAGGAAAACTTTTTAACTATTCGAAATGGACTTTTTGAAGATATTAAAACGCTTTTTGAAGAAAAGGGTATTGAAATTCCATTTCCGCAAAGAGTTGTTTATATGCGACAGGATGGACTTAAAAAAGAGTGATTATCACTCTTGTTAGTCTGAATCCATCAAGTCATTTAGTTTTTTCGAAATGTTTTTATAAAGATCATATCGCTTAAACATTTTACCCATAACGTAATGGTCAAATAGTTTTACGATCTTCAATCCCATCATTGTTACGATTAATGCAATGATTAAAATTAATGTCGCATAGTATGTTCCATCAGGATTATCTTTTAGGTAGAGTCCATTTGTATTCATTCCAAAAAAACCAACGATGAGATTTAGAGGAAGAAAAACGGCAGAGATAATTGTTAAAACATAAAGATTTTTGCTCAGATGATCATTTTTTACGGATTCATAGTAGCTATAGATACTGTTTAATCTTTCAAGTCTTCCTGTTACTTTGCTTAAATTCAAACTGGCCATTTCTTCCAAATCTTTAAATTCAGATATCAGGAAGTCTTCGCGTAAAAGATGAAACTTAAAAAAGTCACGAATGACATTCATATTTTTTTGATAATATCGCTCGATTTTGAGCATATCTTTTCTGATATCAAACCAGGTATCCATGAATGAGCGTGGTATCTGTCTTTGATAAACCTTGTCTTCTAGAAGGTCTATTTCATCGACATACTTTTCAATGATTTCTCTGTTTTGCAAATGGGCACTAAAAATTTCCTTGTGGATGAGCTCAAAGGATTCGGTCACAAGCTCTATCTCATCGCTTTCTCTAATGTATTTGTATATTTTTTGGTCAAAGAAAATATAGGCGAGTGAGTTATGGTCCAATCCTTCTTTTCCAAAAAGAAAATAGCGCATGATGAAAACTTGATATTGGCCATTATCAACAAAGTAGGAGGGGTGGTCTTTATATGTAAAGTCTTCAAGATAGAGAGGATTGAAATCTTCAATTAAGTCAGTGATCTTCATATCTTATCCTTACACGTCAAATAGTTTGAGGTTAGAAGCTATTTTAGCCTCTAACCTCATCATTAATGAACTATTTTTTTTGATTCTTTTGACTCATGACAATTTTTTCTGCAGTAAGTGGCATACTTTTGATGCGAACATTAAGTGCGTCTTTAATTGCATTGCCAATCATTGGGGCACAAGGAATCATGGTGTGTTCTCCAACCCCTCGAGCACCATAAGGACCATCAGGTTGCGCTGTTTCGATGATGATGGGTACCATCTTTTCTGGGATATCATGGACTGTTGGAATTTTGTAGTCCGTGAAGTTCGGATTGAGAAGCTTGCCTTTGTCGGAAAAACGCATGTCTTCATAGAGCACAGTCGCAAAGCCTTGAACAAGTCCACCAGTAATCTGGCCTTCCACTAGTGATGGATTGAGGGCCTTCCCGCAATCGACAGCTAGAACTGTTTTTTTGATTTTAACTTTTCCAGTTTCCTCATCAACATCAATGTCTACTCCAGCCGCACCAACAGTGTAGTGAACATTGGGTTTGCCACCTTGACCTGTTTCAGGATTAGAAAGGGCCGACGCGAATTCCGGCATAAACATTCCGCGTCCCACAATCGGACCTCCGCGCCAAGTTCCATCTTTCATCATGAGCCCATCAATGATGAAGTCGCGAAGAGGTACAGACCATTCTGGTTCATCTTTTGACTTTACTTGCATATCTTCGAGGTAAAGTGCATCGCGCTTTTTCTCTAGTGCGCGCTCTACAAGGTCAAAGATTTGATCTCGAGCATCAACTGCGGCATTGTAGACGGCATTGCCACAAGACCAAGTGATATGTGAGGCAACAGTTTGCCATTCATAAGGATTACGATCCGTATCGGGATTTTCTCCCCTGATCTTTTCCGGTGGCACACCTAAGACTTCAGCTGCAATTTGGGCCATGACGGTATGATAACCTTGACCGATTTCCATCGCCGAAATGAGGAGGTTAATACTGGCATCTTCATTGAACTTCAAAAAACAAGTTGAAGAAGCATTGGGGGGCATGGCCGGAGCTTTCCAGAATAGAGAAATGCCTTTACCTGTTTTTATATGAGGATCTTTGCTTTCTCTTTTTTCTCCCCATTTCAGTTCTTTTTTAACTTTATTGATTGCCTGCTCTAATCCAGATGGATTCATTTTTCCACCATAGGCAAGGGTGTCTCCTTCTTTGATGGCATTTTTAAGGCGCATTTCAATGGGGTCGATTCCGAGTTTCTCAGCTATGTCATCGACGAAAGACTCTAATCCAAAAAGGAATTCGGAATAACCAAAACCGCGATAAGGACCACCAGGAGGAAGATTGGTATAAACACAGACGGAGTCGATTTTAATGTTGGGAATACGGTAAGGGCCAGTTGCTGAAAGACCAGCGGCATTGACCACATTGGCTCCATATTCCACGTAGGCACCAGCATCCCAATAGAGGAGTTGTTCAATGGCAGTCATGGTGCCATCGTTTTTGACACCAATTCTCATTTTGGCGACGACGCCTTGACGCTGGTAAGTGTTGTAGAATTCTTGTTCACGACTCCAAAGAACTTTTACGGGATGTCCTTGAACTTTGGTGGCCAAGGCGGCTGCAATAATTTCCATGGTCACGCCAGCTTTGCCGCCAAATCCTCCGCCTACATAAGGAGTGATCACGCGCACGTCATTATGGGTAATGCCTAAGGGTTTTAACGCCTCGGCAAAAAGATGGCGTTGGGTATGAGGAGATTGAGAAGAGGTCCAAACGGTGAGGCGTCCTGAATGATCGAATTTTCCTACTGCTCCGTGAATTTCAATGGCACAGTGAGCATAGCGAGGTACATAGTAGACGTCCTCAAATACCTGGTCTGCTTCTTCAAATCCTTTATCTAAATCGCCATGGCGAATTTTTCGAAAGTGAGCAATATTGGAATCATCTTGGGGGAAAAACCATGGTACGTGTTCATAGCTTTTAAGTTCTGGGTGAACGAGATTGGGATGATCGCAAAGAGCATCTTCGACTTTTAGAATTGGTGTGAGTTCGGTGTAATCAACTTTGACTAACTTTGCTGCTCGTTTAGCCGCTTCCGGTGTACGAGCAATTACGGCCGCGACTTGTTCCCCCATAAAGCGGACGTAATCTTGAGCGAAGATATAGCGGTCATGCATATAAAGACCAAAGCGGTAGGGAAACTCTTTTCCCACTACAACTTTGACCACATCTTCAGCTTGTTCAGCGGCAGATGTGTCGATGGAGTTAATTTTCGCATAGGCATAAGGGGATTCGACAACTGCGGCGTAGAGAAGGTTTGGTCCAAAATCAATATCTTCTACAAAGGTCGCAGCACCAGTGACCTTCGCCTTACCATCTACTCGTACTGTTGGTTTCCCAATATATTTTAATTTGCTCATTTGGATTTCTCCTTCTGTTGACGATTTTCTTTAGCCAATTCTTTGACGGCAGAAATAATTGGTTCATATCCAGTACAACGGCAAAGGTTTCCTGCGATTGCTTCTTTGATTTCTTCTTCTGATGGAGAGGGATTTTTCTTGAGAAGAGGAGTGAGCGACATGATCATGCCGGATGCGCAGAATCCGCATTGGAATGAGTTGTTGGCCAATAGCTTTTCCTGGAGAGGAGTCATTTCTTCTTCTGGCTTTTTTATGCCTTCTAGTGTTGTAATTTCTTGACCATCAGCTTCGAGGGCCAAAATAAGACAAGAACGGACACTTTTTCCATTGAAGAGGATTGTGCAGCTTCCGCAATCTCCGCGTTCACAGCCGCATTTTACGCTTTTAGTTCCCATAAGGTAACGAAGGGCATCGGCCAATGTTTGATTTGTTTCTACATCCATTTTTCTTAATTCATTATTTAATGTAAAGGCAATTTGTGTTTTCATTATTTTCCTCCCAACATCATCTGGGCGCGTTTTAAACTTCTTTCCATCATGACTTCACACATATGAAGTCGAAATTCTTTAGTTGCACGAATATCAGTGATGGGAGATATTTCTTGAGCAACAAGGATTTTAGCCTGAGCGATGAGCTCCGCGGAGAGAGCCTTGCCGTTCAAAAGATTTTCAATGCTGCTTGCGCGCACAGGTACGGGCGCGACAGAACCAAAAGAGATGCGATAATTATTTTGTTCGTCAAGATAGACGGCAACTGTGGCTTGAGCTAGGTCTTCACCTTCGTAGCGGGAGAGTTTATCATAGGCAATTCCGTGCTTGAGAGCAGGTTCTTTTATGCGAACCTCTTTTACAATTTCTCCAGCCTTGAGACTTGTTTTGCGGGGGCCGACAAACCATTCTTTAATGGGAATGAGGCGTTCTCCGTCTTTTCCCTCAACAACGACAGTAGCTTCATATACCATTAGGGGGGCACCGGCATCGAGACAGGGAACGGCAGAACAAATATTGCCAACCATGGTTGCGCGGTTGCGAATCCCACAGGAGGCAACTTTTTCAGCAGCTTCTTTAAGCAGAGGAAAGTAGCTTTTAATCGTACGGGATTCGATAATTTCACTATAGCTGACTAAGGAACCAATGGAGAGTTCGCCATTTGAAAGTTTAATTTTAGAAAGTCCTTTAAGTCCCTTTATATCGATAACAGCCTCGGGGGAAATCATTCCCTCTTTTATGGCGCAGATAAGATCTGTTCCGCCGGCAAGGACTTGGTAGTTTGGATGTTTTTCCATAAGTGCAAAGGCATTTTTTAGCGACTTTGCCTTTAGGTATTTAAATTCATGAGCTATTGGCATAATTCTCTCCACAAAAAATATTTCCCCTCTTTTAGTGATTTGAAGAGGGGAAACATTTCAAAAAACAGTCTTATTTGTCTTCTGGTCCAACCATGGCGATAAAACGTCCCATGGAAGATTCTAGTTCGATGCCGCGAAGGAGCATCGCCCCAATCCAACATCTTTTGTTTTTTATTTCATTGATTTGACCACCAAGGTTTTCTGCATGCACTATTCCATGAGGAAAGAGCTTGATATGCATAACTTGGTAGTATTCATCTTGAGGAAAAAGTTCATCCCATTTTTTGCCATATTCTTTTACCATTTTGGCTTCGGCTTCTTCAAAGAGTTTAGGATGCCATTGACGAATGATCGTGTTCATTGGGTGATCGGCGCTTCCACAATCTACTCCAATCCATTTAATTTTCATTTTCATGGCCCATTTGTGAAATTCTGGTGCTGGTCCAGGATGTTTACAGAAGTATCGAACTTCGTCGGAGTGCTTTTGATCCCAACCGTATTTGTTGTAGCCAGTGTTGATAATAAGAATGTCACCTTCTTTGACTTCCACTTTTTTGGTAATCATTTCGGGTGTGTAAAGAGAGTAATCGCTTACTTCATCGGAGATATCAACGACAACACCTTCGCCCATCCACTCTTCTTGAGGGACATCACCAATTGTACGACCACTGGCATGAAAATGGATTTCGCCATCCATGTGGGAACCAAC
This sequence comes from Bacteriovoracaceae bacterium, assembly GCA_003245675.1. Lineage (GTDB taxonomy): Bacteria > Bdellovibrionota > Bacteriovoracia > Bacteriovoracales > Bacteriovoracaceae > SZUA-425. Next base: position 20,407 of record QKCN01000089.1, read on the forward strand.
GTGGTTACTTGTTTGAATAATTTGTCCATTTGCTCCTTGGCCCATATGTGCACCAGCAATACGCTTAAAGTATTGTACTTGAAGCGGCATGTAGCTTGGCCATGGAGGGGTGTGGACAGAGAGTCTTTGAGTTAGGTCGTAGATTTTCATCTCAGACATCATTTTTAAAAAATCAGCATTTGTTGTCATAATGTGCTCCTTTTTAGCTATTGTTTTTATTTCAACTTTTTACCTAATTCGTTAAATGCTTTTTGAAAGGGAAGAGCTGGTGCAGAAAGCACTCCGGCTCCAACTTGTCCCACTCCAGGATCTTTATGAGCCACACCGGTGTTGATGAAGGGAAGAATGTTCTTTTCAATCACTAGACGGACATCAATTCCTGTTGGTGTTCCTTTAAAATCCAAAGAAGGGATTTGGTAGACATTATTTTCTGCCGCGGTGATTTCATACATCTCATTAGTGTAGCGAAGAGCATCAGCTGCAGTTCCTCCTACAAATTGAACAATGGCAAAAGCAGATGCCATGGCCATGCCACCCAAGGCGCCTGTTTCTGTGATGGCCGAGTCGCCAATATCGGGATTGGCATCAGCTTTAGTGAAGCCTGGGAAGAAAAGGGCATCGGGTAAATCGGCAGGGCCTACAAACCATTGTGATCCTGTTCCCGCTAGTTTGATACCAAAGTCAGTTCCATTTCTGGCCATAACGGTGACGATACTAGAGCCTTCAATATTCATGGCTGAATCCATAGTGCATTTACAGGCGGCCATGGAAAGGTTGAGGAAAAAGTGATCGTTGCCGTTGATGAAGTTCAAAACTTTCACCATGTGATCTTTATTCTCACAAGTTGCGATAACCGCTGGAGCAATTATGCGATAGAGTAGGGATGTTCCTGCTCTGTTTCTATTGTGAACTTCATCACCCATGTGAAGTGCTTGAGCAATGATTGATTTGAGATCAATTTCTTTAAGGCTCTCAATAGCAGCTTTAAGAGTGGGGTAGAGAATTTCTTCCATCCACTTGAGTCGAACAATAACATCTTCTGAGTAAGCTCCATAGCGTAGGACTTTTCCCAGACCTTCATTTTGAGTAGAAAAGGATAAATTGCCTTTATCTGTGTTTTTAACAATAAAGACAGGCATGGAGGGAGAGATAACTCCAGCCATGGGACCGACTGCAGAATGTTCGTGACATGGGGAGAACTCAATTTCTCCTGAGGCTAATTTTTGTTCAGCTTCTTTGGCATCTTGGGCATAACCTTCGTAAATCATTGCCCCCATCATGGCCCCTTTCATTGGTCCACACATGCGCTCCCAAGTAATAGGAGGACCGGCATGTAAAAACATATTCTTTTTCATATTGGGAAGGACATCAAGTGCTTTGCCCATTCCAATGAGAACTGGTTTGGCATTTTGAATGCAATGAATTGCTTTTTCATTGGCGATTTCAATTTTTTCTTTGTGGGACTGAATTGTCTTTTGTGATTCCAGATCGACAGGAAGAGAGGGTTTCCAATCCATTTGCAGGCTCTCAACGCCTGTTTGAGCTAGCGCATCTTGGAAAGATTCCAGACCGATATTTACAACTTTCAATTTTTGTTCAAATAAATTACTCATAATTCACCTATCCTAATGCTATTGCGGCAAGCTCAGATGCTTGGGCATTTGAGGCAAGAACATAAACTCCGACTTCGCGAAGACCGGCAACAACTTTACTTCTCATTTGAGGGTCAGCTTCTGTACCCGTTACAGAGGCAACAAAGCAGACTTTCTTATTATTGTTTTGAATGACTTCTTTGACTTCTGAAAGAGGATCCATATTTGAGCCAAAGCCAAGAACAATATCGAGAAGAATGATTGCCACTTCGGGATTATTGGCTTCTTCTTTTATTTGCTTTACTCGCATCGAAAAATCAATCATGGGGTGAGGTCGTCCAACGGTGAATTCATCTTCTCCTAAATCAACAACAGAGTGTTTTTGACTGATGAGATTGTTTTCTAGCTTAAGACTACTTCCTGTTGGTGCATTAGAATAAATATCGGATAGATATTCTTGCCAAATCAGTTGAGTTTCGCTGGCAAAGGTTCCTCCGCTAAAGAGGGCCCTAATGTATTTTTGTTCGGGTTTGATTTTGGCTTTAATTTCTTTGGCCATCTCAACGATATTTTCCTCAAAACCTTCAACTCTTTTCCCGGTTAACTCAACGGCCATTTGAGCCGCTCCAAATAGTGTTGTAGCTGCTTTGATTCCAAAAGATTCGACTTCCTTGGGATTTGCCCCCAAGAAAATGGCAACACAAGGCTTGCCTGCTATTTTGACTTCTTCAGCTATTTTTTTCATGACTTCAGGATGAGGAGGTTTCGATACCAGACAGATGACTTCTGTTTGAGGATCTTGGGCCAAGAGGCGAATCCCTTCAATAAACATGATGCCACCCACTTCTTTTTTGACATCGCGTCCACCAGTGCCAATCGCCTGTGAAATTCCCCCGCCCATATTGGATATCAGAGTGGAAACTTCTTGTAGGCCAGTTCCTGAGGCAGCAACCATTCCTATGTTTCCTCTATTTACCACATTGGCAAAAGCAAGGGGCGTTCCATTGATAATAGCGGTACCACAGTCTGGCCCCATCAAAAGTAATCCTTTTGATTGAGCGATCTTCTTGAGGCGAATTTCATCATCTAAAGAGACATTATCTGAAAAAAGCATTACATGGAGTTTGTTGTCGAGGGCTTTTTCAACTTCGAGGGGCGCATATTTCCCTGCAATGGATATGATTGCAAGATTTGCCTCAGGCATAAGTTCTAGGGCCTTGCTGAGGCTTTTGGGGCGAGGAGCACTGACTCCTGCCTGAGCCTTGGGGCGTAGCTCTTCTAAGAAGGCATCAACATTTGTGATGACTTCAGCTGCTTTTTTTCCCTTGATTGCGACTAATAAATCGTTATCACCAGTCCCTTCAAAAAGGGGCAGCCAAAGATTTGCGGTTTGTAAAATTGCTTTGTTTTCATGTGTTCCCATGACTATTGAAGAATCTTCAATTCCTTCTTGTTCTGCAATTCTTTTTGATACTCGCATCAGGGAAACAGAATCGAAATATTTCCCTTTAATGATTTTGCCTAGAGTGTCCATTTATACTCCTTACATTGTGATAGCCCAGAGAGAAAGCCGACAAGCCAGTCTATTCCGGAGCTATGACCAATTTGCTCAATATTTTGAGATATTTTTCCTTTTGCTAGTTCACTTATGAGTGCTTGAAAGCGTTTACTTAATTTGCCTTTGTATGCTTGTGTTAAGAATGAATTTGCGATGAGGTTTGTTCCAATGGCACTCTCATATGCATGCTTTAAGACTGTTGGAGGGCAAGCTAATAATTTAAGGCTCAAGAGAAAGCCTGAATTGAAATCATCTCCAGATGGAGTGAGTCCATGTCCCAAGCCTTTCATCTTGCTAATTCCTTCCAGCATAGTTTCGTATTTTTTGAATTTTGAAAAAGCATTCCTTAATTTTTCTTTTAAAATGCGCTCGAAGGCAGAGGCATCTCTTGAGGGGCTGTTTTCCGCGAAAAGGAAGACGAGGCCTTTTTCAGGATATTGTCTAATGAGATCTTTTCTTAGATTTGGAAGTTGTTTGGTAATGGAAGTGAGGTCAAAAAATGAATTATTATCCTCATCCCCCTTGCTTCGCTTCCAATGAAAAAGAGGTGGACAAGCAATAAAGTCTTTTCCCACCTGAATTTTGGGGCAGTGAAAATGTGGTTCTTCTTTTAACTCAATATAGTGGGGGCCTGCACCAATATGAGGCCCCACTAGAGAAACAATATTTTTCCCATCACTGAAGTTGATAACTGAGTCAAACTGTGAGTGCAGTATGAAGTTGCCTTCAGGGACTTCACTTCCGACGGAGAGGAGCACCATTCTTTCTCTTTAGTCGAGTTCTGTTTTTTGTTCTTTGAGTAATTTAACCAGAGGTTTGAACTCTGGACGGTCAACTCTTTGTAGAAGATAAAAAATCAAGGTCTCTGTGTTTACAATATGAGCTCCGGCTTCTTTTGCTAGCTCCAGACCATTTTCCCAGCGCAAAGTTGTCGAGGAAATACAGGCATCTTTGACGACGAGAACTTCGTAACCTTGGCGAAGAAGATCTAAACTTGTTTGTAGCACGCAAATATGAGTTTCCAAGCCTGCCACAATGGCAACTTTGCGGTTAGGGATATTTTTGAGGTCTTGCATAAGTGCATCACAACCGAGGGCGCTGAAAGTCACTTTGTCTTTGAACTCAGGTCCAGTCCATTGATCGAGGATTCGATTATCAGTCGTTCCTAATCCTTTTCTATAGTGATCAGTGCCCACCATGGGAATTTCTAACATTTTGAACATTTTCACCATTAAATCAATGTTTGAGCGAGCAATTTTGACATATTTCTTGCTCAAAATATTGAAAAAGCTTTCTTGAAAATCAATAAGAACGAATAAAGAATTTTCGGTCTTTACCTTGTCCCAGAACATAGTTTTCTCCTTGTAACGGTATTAAAAAATTTGTGCATATAATGTATGATGTGGCTCTATTAATGTCTATAGATGGCCTTCATCTTAATTCTAGATGAAGGTCTAGGGCACAATCGTTAATGTCTTAATATTATTAAGTTTTTCCTCTGCGAAGATGATTCCCAGCGCTCCTTCTGTCTGAGCGATGAATTCAACGAATGTCTTGTTTGTCTTAAATTTTCGAGGTGGTATTCCTTTTCCCGAAAAGAGCTTCCGTCTCCAGTAGGCGATGTAGTCATCGAAGTTTTTATTGAGGTATTTTTGGAGAAACTCCTCTGCAAATTGTTCGTCTTTTTCAACAATCGCCACAAAAATTCGTTCATTATTTGGCCAAAATATTTTATTGCCTAGAAAAATTTCTTTTAATTCATTCATTGATATTTGATTTGGTACAACTTGAGGATGAGAAATAACTGAGAAGTTGAAATTCGCATAGGCCACATTCAAGCTTAGAAACATAAAGACCAATGTTAAATAAATAGAAGTCTTCATCAGTTTTCCTCTTAAAAAAGAATATCAAAGCCTAAGCTGAGGCCATGGCTCCAACGGCCTATTTCATGGACATACGCACTACTTTCTGCACTTTTAGCCGAAAGAAGCTCGAGCTTTGCCGTGAAGTTGGAAATAGGGTCATAGCGACATCCTAGAGCATGATAGGAAACTTGATCTTTTAAAATACCTGCATCCCAAAGAGCGCGCGTGTACATATAGTAAGGTGTAATGCGATTAAAGCGTTTTCCAATAAAAGCATAGGCTCCGATCGCTTTTTCTAAAAATTTTCCCTCTTTAATCAAGCCATCTGTTGCTTCATTGAGGCTTGTTGCTTTTTGGCCGCGCAGCATAATCCCTTCTGCATAGAACAGAATATCGCGATAATCTATCTTGAGTCCAAGAGAGTAGTGATCAAGAGAAACGCTGAGATCATAAGAGAGTGTTTGTCCTATGTGAGTCGTGGGATTCGAAATGGTGAACTCTGTATTAAAAGTTGCATCAATTTGGGTATGAATATAGCTCGCCTGAAGTTGTAACCACTGCCATTCGTAGAGAAGCGATAGACCGATGAGGTCATTGAAATGACCATCTAATTCACCTCCGACCAATGGATAAGTCTTTTTTTCTTCACCTGCGATTAAGCGAGTTGCAAATCTTTGATTGCCGGAAGTTAGGCCGTATTCGTAGGATATCCCATTCACCGCTTTAATTGTCGAAAGATTATAGAATGCTAATGGAAGATTGAAGTAGGGGATAAGGGCCCCAATATCAATGTACTCGGCAGTTAAGAGAATTGGGAGGAGCTGTCTTCCTATTCTGAGGATCGATGAGTCTGAGTTTCTGTATTCGAGGAAAAACCAGTCTGCAACAGGTTTCCAATCTGTTTTGCTGTCATTGGCAGTATCGGAGACATCTCCATCTGCAATGACTTGAGCAATCATGCTTAGCTGATTATTTACTGGGGCATTGAGGTTAAAGCCTATTTTAGAAAAATGAGTGAAATTATAGTTCTCATTGGTGTAGCTATCTTGGCTTGGACCACCTCCTAAAATAGTTGAACCGTACAGGCTTGCAAACCCATTGATTTCAGTGGCTTGCGCCCCAAGTGACATGAGTATAAATAAGAAAAAGAGAATCGTTTTCATGAAAAAGAGTGCTCCTAGAATTGTAAACGAGAGGGAAGTTATATCTTATTGCTTTCTTTTATTTTCAACAATAAGGGAAAGAATATCCATGATCTTCTCTGTTTGCATCTGCCGTGTAATTCCACTTAGTATGTGGAGAGAATTTATGGACTAAAAAGGAAGTAAACACGATGTCTTTTAATTGGCGCTATGTTTTAGATATTGGTTTGGGAGTTATTTTGCTCCTCGTGCTTTCTATTATTCTTATCTCTGTCGATAATCTGCAAGATAGTGACGATACCCTATCCAATTTAGTCGATAGTGATCTTGTATTGTTGGAAAAAATTCACGTGCTAGACATCACTATGTCATCTGCTTTTTCTCTTGTCGATGATGTTGTGAAAGAGAAAAAGTATGGCAAAAATGAGGTTTTTTCCATTTATCGCAATATCGAACAAGCTCTTGTTGAAATGGGGGACCCCAAATTAAAGAAGAGTGGAAAAGCGATCAATGAGCGACTTATTTCTTATTTTGAAAAAAGAAGAACTCTTGGCCATGAGCGAGAGTCCGATTACAAAATGCTCGTAGAGCATATTGGGAAATTGCGCAAACTTATTTCTCAAAACAAGTTATATAAAAAAAGTGCTCAGTTAATTAGCTGGTTGCAGGACTTAGAAATTAATATTCATCGAGTTAATCGTACAGAGCCCGTTGCGATAGAGAATATTGTAGGCACGGTAAAAAGTGCTGAAAACTTATCCGTGGAATTGGTTTATCTTCTGGAGCTTTCCCATTATCCCGATTTGCTTCCTTTGGTGCAGGGACTTGGTGAAAACTTGGAAAAGATTGTTCATCTTTTATATAAAGGGCAAGAGAGTGACTCATTTCAAAAAGAACTTTATGATTTCAAGGAAAAGTTTTTAATAAAACTGAAACAGCTTGATGCGATACTTAAAGATAAAATAGTTCTTGGAAGTGAGAAATACGTGCAGCACAGTCGTGCACAGCTTAAACGTTATGTTCTTTTCAGTGTTGTGGCTTTTATATTTGTAATGTTAGTTGCTTGGGCCCTCCGGTTGGTTATTTCTAAGCCCATGAATCGTATTGTGAAGGGGTTGGAACAAATCAAACTAGGGGATTTTGAGTATCGCTTTGAGCATAAGGAAACTGGCGATTTTGATGTTCTTGCAAGCACTTTAAATGAAATGCTCCAGAAAATTAATCAGATTTTATCTGAAAATACATCACTTGTTCGTACTATTTGTCATGATGTGGGAAATCCTCTTTTTCTTATTTTAGTTTATTCGAGTCGTATCGCAAGCCGCATTGAAAAGGGCGAATTTACCCTTGAGCAAATAAAAGAATGGAATCAAAAAGCGTTAATTAATTCTCGTCGTATCGAGGATCTTGTTACTTTAGTGCGTGAAATCACCTCTATTGAATCGCAGAAAAAAGAGTATAAATTTGAAACATTTCTCTTTGCCAAAATGTTTGAAGAGGTTAGCGAGATCTTTATGGAACGGTGTAAAGATCGCCGAGTTGAGCTTTTGATTAAAAATGAATTGCCGGAAGGTTATTTGTTTGAAGGAAATAGAATTTTACTACAAAACAATGTTATTAATAATCTTGTTTCTAACGCCATTAAGTTTTCAAAGGCAGATACACAAATAGAGATAAAGGCAACGATAAGTGAGGGGGAAATCGTTTTACGTGTGCAGGATCAGGGAATTGGTATTCCTGATGATTTATTGGAAAAGCTTTTTGATCGTCTTCAACCTACATCTCGTGTCGGAGTTGGGGGAGAGATGGGAACAGGATTCGGGCTTCCTTTAGCTAAGATTTGCGTAGAGCTTCATCAGGGCACAATCGAGGTGGAAAGTCGCTCTGTTGACAGACATCCTGATTCGCACGGGACAAGTTTTACGGTTCGATTACCAATCGAGAAGAGCTTTAAGGAGCAAGCTCAGTAATGATTGTGCGTTGTTATTCGAAAAGTTTATTACGTAATTCCTTAAAATCGCATAGCTGTTATCTCTTTACTAAACCGACTCTTTTTTAGATACTAAAGTGGATTTCAATATCATTGATCTACTAATGAACAAGGAATGATTTATGGCCAAAATTATTGATGCAAAAGAAGCTGCGTCTTTGGTTAAGGAACATGATCGCATTTTATGCGGTGGGTTTCTTGCCTCTGGTGCTGCAGAAAATTTAATTGATGCACTTGTTGCACAAAACACTCCAAATCTCCATCTATGTGTGATTTGTACTGATTTTCCTGATCGGGGAGTCGGAAAACTTATTGTCAATAAGCAGATTAAGTCTGCTCAGACTTCGCATATTGGGACTAATAAAGCGACTCAGGAGCAGTATAATGCGGGAACACTGAAAATTGAATTTAATCCTCAGGGTACTTTTGTCGAGCGGATTCGCACTGCAGGTGCGGGGCTTGGTGGCTTTCTAACTCCTGTGGGGGTAGGAACAATTTTGGAGAATGAGAAAGAGTTAATTGAAGTTGATGGGAAAAAGTTTTTCTTAGAGCGTCCTATTTCTGGAGATGTCGCACTTATTCGTGCTGCGAAGGGTGATAAAAGTGGCAATTTGGTTTACTCTAAGACTGCACAAAATTCTAATCCTCTCATGGCCATGGCCGCCAAGATTGTGATTGCCGAAGTTGATGAAATTGTGGAGACCGGAGAACTGGACCCTGATCTTATTGCAACTCCCGGTCTTTTGGTCGATTACATTGTTCAACACAAGGATTAATTTATGAGTTTGGATAAAAATAAAGTTGTAGAAATTATCGCCAGTCGCGTGGCAAAAGAATTAAAAGATGGAGATGCTGTCAATTTGGGAATCGGCATTCCTACTGAGGTTGCTAATTATCTTCCAGAAGGAATAAAGGTTTGGTTGACCTCTGAAAATGGTATGATTGGTCTTGGAGGGAAACCGCCAGCGGGAAAAGAGCATAAAGACATCATAAATGCAGGTGGAGGATTTATTTCCGAAGTTCCTGAGACTTCATATATTGACTCAGCTTTTAGTTTTGCGATTGTTCGCGGAGGTCATCTTGATGTGACTGTTTTAGGAGCACTAGAGGTCGATCAAGAAGGCAATATCGCCAATTGGATTATTCCTGGAAAAATGGTTCCTGGCATGGGTGGGGCTATGGACCTTTGCGTCGGTGCCAAGCGTGTGATTGCCGCTTTTACTCATACTGATAAAAACGGAAGTTCTAAAATTTTAAAAAAATGTCGTCTTCCTTTAACCGCTCAAGGAGTGGTTAAATTGATTGTAACAGAAATGGCCGTCATGGAGCCGACATCAGAGGGACTGGTTTTAAGAGAGGTTGCTTCTTGGACTAATGTTGACGCAGTTAAAGCGGCAACAGAAGCAGAACTTATCATCCCTGAAAAAATAGGAACATTTTAGAAAAATAGTTTCAAGCCTGCGCGAACACCTTTTCGTTGTTCGCGCATTCTTTCTCCATTGTAAGTAATGAATTCTTCTCTAAAAAAATTACCATACAGACGTATAAAGAGCAGGTCGAAGAAAGCACCGTAATGATAATCATAACCTTTGCCCTTGATGTCTTTTTCTTCACTCGAACTTTCTAGGTATTGACGATATTGTCCTTCAAACCCAAAGTTATGGAAGAGATTGAAATCCATTGAAGCTCCCCAAAATTGATTTTGGAAAATATCTTCACCATCGAAATCTCGCTGGCGCATTCCATAATGGAGGGTGATATTGGTACTTTGTTGGGCACGCCCAAAAAGGCGTAGTGAGCCAGAAAAGGAATATTGAGTGTAGATTTCATCCGTTGCCTCGAAATGAGCATTGATGCCAAAAATGCTCGCGAAAATAGAAAGACCACCTCCTAAGACTTCTTCATCTTTGGAAGCTGAGGTATTATTTTCTTGAAACGCATGACTGTAACGTCCAATTTGACCATCCAGAATCACTTCAAATATATTGGCCGAACTATTGAGGGCCAACCACTGATCCATAAGAGCAATCTTTTTCTTGGTATCCATCCAGTCTGCAAGAGACCAACCGCGCTTTCTTTTTTCTTTTTGTTTTTGCGCGATGATGACGATGATATCATCGGCAGATGCCCATGAGGGAAGCAAGAGTAGTAGAGAAAGAACGAGGATAAAACTTTTCATAGCGGCTCCAATTTTGTTATTAATGGGACCATAAAAAGCTTAAAAATGGAATATGGGCAGGGATGTGATGGGCGCATATTAACAAAAATTAATGGGAGAAGAGATTTGTGATGAAATCCTCTAGTAATTGCTTTTATGTTTTGCGTCTTATTCCTCAGCAAGACCCTTATGAGGAGTTAGTGCTCTGGTTAAAAAATAATGATATCAAGGCCGCGACCATTATTTCTGCTGTAGGAAGTTTTTCCAAAGTGTCTTTGCGCTTGGCCGATGCCAAGGAATCTCAACATTTTGCAGGACCTTTTGAAGTGGTTTCGCTTTCAGGGACTCTTTCGCCAGAGGGGCTGCATCTTCATGTCGCTTTAGCAGATAAAGAGGGGACTTTATTAGGGGGACATTTAAAGCAAGGGAGCCGAATTCAGACTACACTTGAATTGGTCTTACTAGAGTTGAAAGATCTGAGTTTTAGAAGAGAATTCGATGCTCAAACAGGCTTTTTGGAGCTTCTTGTTGTAAATAAATAGTATTTCCTTGAGTTTTTGACACAAGAATCCGATAAGATAGCGTTATTGGATTGTAACTTGTGGTGATGAAAATGATGAAATACCTATGGCTTTTACTCATCTTATACTCTTTCAGTTTTGCCGATTGCTTTGCTGATCTTCAGTGTAGCGTCTCGCTATCAAAACCCCAGAAGCGCTATGCGAGAATAGAGGCTTTTGATACTAAGGGTAATAAGCATTTGCAGTTTGGATTTGAATCGGAGT